>CALEPU010000271.1 GCA_937913075.1 uncultured Clostridia bacterium | reverse complement strand
AAAAGAACCTTGAAGCCGCGACTGCATTTCTTGCAGAAAAGGCGGACAGCCTTGAAAAGGCCTCGCCCGTTGCGAAGGAGGATTATCTGCGCGCCGTTGAGGTGATGCAGTATTTTAACGAATTTGAGTTCATTGGCGGTATCCTTAGTGTCGATGACAATATAATCGGCGTTACCGCAGGCGAGATCATTGGCGATACGCTATACGTCCAGATTGAAAAGGCGCTGACGGACTATAGCGGAGCCTACCCCATGTTAGCTCAGCTTTTTGCAAAGCAGGTGCAACGTCCAGGAGTGGATTATATCAACCGCGAGGACGACTCCGGCGACGAGGGCCTGCGCCACTCAAAGACCGAGTACCGACCAAGCGAACTGATAATGAAATACACAGCGGATTTTTAAAACAATACGCGCCCGCATCACATAAAGATGCAGGCGCTTTTAATTTGTGATAAATCGGGTGTAAAACTATCAGGAAAAATACTCTCCGAGCTTATCAAATGGCACCGTCTCCTCAGAGCCGTCGGCCATGCACTTGACTTTTGCCGCGCCTGCGGCAAGCTCGTCATCGCCTATAACAGCAGTGTATTGAGCGTCGAGTTTGTTGGCATATTTAAACTGTGCCTTGAAGCTGCGCTCCATGTGATCAAACTCAGAGGAAATGCCTCTTTGCCTTAGCTGCTGCGAAAGGACGAAGGCTTTGAGCCTTGCCTCATCGCCGTTGGCTGCAAAGTAGACCTTGACCTGCGGAGGCTTGGGAAATTCTACGCCGTTGTTCTCCATAACGGCAAGCAGCCTCTCCATACCTAGACCGAAGCCGACTGCGGGCAGCGGAGAACCGCCAAGCTCCTCAATGAGTCCGTTATATCTGCCGCCTGCACAGACAGCGCCCTGAGCGCCTATGCGCTGTGATATGACCTCGAAAACGGTGCCGGTATAATAATCAAGCCCGCGCACGATATCGGGGTCGATAACATAGGGCACGCCCGCCGCATCGAGGCAAGCCTTAACACCCTCAAAATGCTTTTTGCAGTCGGCGCAGAGATAATCGATCGTACGAGGCGCTTTTTTGACTATCTCACGGCAGCGCGGCTCCTTGCAGTCGATTATCCTCATAGGGTTCTTGTCAAACCTGGATCTGCACGTGTCGCACATCTCGTCGAGGTAACCGACAAGATACTCTTTGAGTGCGGTATTATATGCTTTGCGGCACTCACCGCAGCCAATGCTGTTGATATGGAGGGAGAGCTCTTCAACACCGAGCTTGCCGAAAAGCGTCATGGCAAGCAGTATGACCTCGGCGTCCGTCTCCGGGCTGTACGAGCCAACAAACTCAACGCCAAACTGGTGGTGCTCGCGGTACCTTCCCGCCTGAGGTTTTTCATAACGGAAGGTGGGAGAATTGAGGTAATAGAGCTTTTGGGGCATGGGCTCATTGAAAAGCCTGTTCTCCAAAAATGCCCTGACCATACCCGCGGTACCCTCGGGCTTGAGCGTGATAGAGCGTTCGCCCTTATCGAGGAAGGTATACATCTCCTTCTGCACTATATCCGTGGTATCTCCCACGCCGCGCAGGAACAGCTCCGTATGCTCTATTATGGGGGTGCGGAGCTCCTTTGCACCGTAAAGAGAGCAGAGCTCACGCATGGTGCGCTCTATATAATGCCACTTATAGCTCTCGGAAGGGAGTACGTCCTTAGTGCCCTTGGGCGCTTGTATCTGCTGCATATTATCTCCTTAATGCCGATTACGGCTGTTGTTATTAAATCAAATATCTTCGATCGGTACGCCGAAAAGCTGCCGTACTCCGCCGTCTTCGATCCTGCCCTCGCGCTTTAAGTCGAGCTCAACAGTAACGGGAGCAATGCTCTGCTGTGCAGCTTCGTAGATGACCGACCGTATGAAGGGCTCATTCGCATAGTTGTAAAGGTTCTGACCCTCTATATCAAAGCAAATATGGAGCACACCCTCGCTGAGCCAATGCGCTTTTGCGGTCATAAGCGTTATTGCGACAGTAGGATCAACGCCCGGCTCTTTAAGCTTTGACATGAGCCTATTGAAAAGCTCGTCGGCATTGGCAGTCGCGGGTGGAACAGTGACCTTCTTAGTGGCAGAAGAGGGCTTTCTCTCCCCCGCCGGCGCAGACTTATCGCCTGTATGCTCGGATTCACGGCGCAAGCTTTCTTTCTTGGCTTCGGGAACCGGAGCGTTTGAAGAAGGTGCCGCCGATACGCCCTCGGCTGCGATCGCCGCAGCTTCCTTTGCAGCCTGCGCTGCGACCTTTTTAATATCGTTCAAAGCGCCTTCAAGCTGCGCGACCCTGTCTGTCAAAGCAGTTACGGTCTTTTCATCCTCGGGTCTGCAAATACGCAGCAGAGTGCTCTCGACGAGCGTACGCGGGGTATTGACGATCCTGAGATCGAGCTGGAGCTTTAACAGCTCCTCAACTGCGCGTTCGGCTCGCTCCTTTGAGATGCGCTGAGCCTGCTCGGTATAATCCCGCATCGTCTCCTCCGTGCAGTCGAGGATGTCCATGCAGTTACCGCAGATCTTGGTCAGAAGCAACGCCCTGAAATGCGCCGCAAGATCGAGCGTGAAAACCCCCATATCCCTGCCGCTCTCAGAAGCATCGGCAACGCCGCGCATAACCGAAGCGGTGTCCGAGTCGATAACGGCGTCCGCCATTTTAAACAGGAAGCCGGTGTTGACGCTGCCCAGCACGCTCAACACATCGTCTTCGGTGACGTTATCGCCGCAGAACGAAAGGCATTGATCGGCAATGCTCAGGCAGTCTCGCATTCCGCCCTCTGCGGCTCTCGCAATGGCGATAAGCCCCTCGTCTTCGATATGAGCGCCAATTGAGTCAAGATTTTGTTTAAGCGACGATACCATATCGGAGACAGAAAGCCTGTGGAACTCAAACCGCTGACAGCGCGACACTATCGTCGCAGGCAGCATTTGCGGCTCGGTGGTCGCAAGTATGAACACAACATGCTCCGGCGGCTCTTCAAGGGTTTTTAAAAGAGCATTGGAGGCGTTCTTGGTGAGCATGTGCGCTTCGTCAATGATGTAAACTTTTTTCTTCGAGTTCAGCGGCGCAAACTCAGCGCGCTCTATAAGCGCCCTCATCTCCTCTACACGGGAGTTGGAGGCTGCGTCGATCTCGATGATATCGACGTTGTTTTCGGCAGTGCAGGCATCGCACCTGCCGCAGGGCTCTCCATCCTCGGGAGAAAGGCAGTTTATTGCCTTAGCGAGTATCCTCGCGGTGCTCGTCTTGCCTGTGCCCCTGCTGCCGCAGAATAGATAGGCATGCGCAATACGCCCGCTCCTTATCTGGTTGAGCAGTATAGTTGTGATATGCGATTGCCCTATTATGCCCGCAAAGGTATCAGGACGAAACCTGCGGTAAAGCGCGTTGTACGCCATTGCACACCTCTATTAAGAGCCATTGGTCATTTTGCAATAGGATATCTTATAAGCTCCGTCGCTCCGTCTATCCAAAGACGCTCGATGTTATAATACTCCCTCTCTTCGGGGTGGAAGATATGCACAAGTATGTAGCCGAAATCAAGCACTATCCAGCGACCCTCGTTATAGCCCTCCTTGCGGCGAAGAGAAAGCTCGAGCTCGGGATACTTTTCGCACACTTCGTCGCAGATCGCCTTGACCTGCAAAACAGAGCTTCCGCTGCAAATAACGAACCAATCCGCAATGATGGTTTTATCGGCAACGTCGATAGCAATGATATCGGAAGCCTTTTTGTCATCAAGCACTTCGAGCAGCTTCAATACGTGCTCGCGCTCCTCTGCTCGGAGCTTTAACTCAAAATCGGTCGGGAGAAAAGTCCTTTCGTCTGTCATATTGATCCCTCCGTTAAATTGATCTCATTCTTGATGTATTCCATAACCGTTTTGGTAGAAGGGTTGACCGCCCTTCCGCTTGCAACGGTGTAATCCGCCGAGTGCTGCATTACAAGCAGCATTGCCTTGTTGATATCCTCATAGGCGATAGTCCTTATATCGTCGATGCCTTCAAAATCACGCGAAGGCTCAATCTTATCGGCAACATAGATCACCTTATCGAGCAGCGACATTCCAACTCTGCCCAGAGTGTGATTCTCGATCGCGCGCAGAACGTCGGAGTCTGTGACGCCGTACTTTTCCATAGCAATGACAGCGCCGAGGCGTGCATGTATAAGGTACGGGCTTCGCCGCTCCTCATCGGAGATATCATAGCAATGCTCATCAGCATAAGCTATAAGCTCTCGATTGGGGAGCTTTATGCAGTCATGCAAAAGAGCTGCAAGCCTGGCCTTTTGGGTATCGACGCCGTACCTTGCCGCAAGCCGCACCGCCTCTCGGACCGTAAGCATAGTGTGTGCAAGACGCTTGCTCTTTAATATCCCGCTGAGGGAGGAACGTATCTCAATAATGCTCTCGGGCATATAGACAGCATTCTCATACATATACAGCTCTACGCCGCGAGGAACGAGAGTATCGACAGGCTCCGCCTCATACATCCTGCGTCGGACCTCAGTCGACGAGATATCGGGTCCGATAAATGATGAGACGATCACCCTGCCGCCGAAACACTCCTCAATTGTTTTGGCAAGCATCTGCATATCGCGCTGCTCGTCAGGTCTTGTTACGGCAACAAGCGTCGCCAAACCGAGAATGCCGGCCGGGTCGCGCCATTTATCAAAGCAGGCGAGCATATCACCGCCGACGATGAGGAAAATCTCCGCACCTCGATACTGCCTTTTGAATTGGAGCACCGTATCGTACGTGTAGCTTTTGCCCGGGCGCTTAAGCTCGATATCGGATGGCAATATCCGATCCTCGTTTTTAAGGGCTATATCGAGCATGCGCATACGAGCGGAGCCGGAAAGCCTGTTTGAGTTGGGTTTATGAGGCGGATCGCTTGCGGGTATCATGTAAAGCTTATCAAGGCACAGCTCTTCACGAGCTGCGCGTGCCATCCAGATATGACCAAGATGCACGGGATCAAAAGTCCCGCCGAATATACCCAACCTCATAATATCAGATTATACAACAAAATCGGCTGTTTGTGAATAGTGAAGACAAAATTAGCCAACCTAATCGCATGGAAACAGATGAAAAGTCGCAAAAGCTCACTCAAATTTACAAAAAGAGCTTCCGAAACGGAAGGGGCACGGCAGCATATATCATTGACAGGGCAGCGCTTCTTATTGTAATCGGCGCTGCGATTTGGCTTGCCGTTCACCAAAGGATGCACAACAGAACCGCGGCGATCATGCTTGAAGCCGCATGTATGGGCGTAGTTATCATTACCACGCTGCTTGTTGACAGACTGCTGCTCTTTCGTCATATCAAAAAGCTGCGAAGATACGCCGAAAAGAGTATAATCGAGATAAAAGCATATTCCGAGCTTGACTGTTTGAAAAGCCGCATCACCGACGACCTTGTCTATTTTGACAACTCAATAGAGGCTTTGACGGCTGAAGCTGTAAAAGCGGCACATGACGCAGGCGCGAAGATGATATTATCCATGGCTCCTAAGACGGAAAAGGCCGAGGCTCTTTTAAGCTATTACGGTATCGAGCTTGACGATCCAATTAGCTTTCTCGGATCAAAGCCCGAGGCGCTCTTAAAAGCCACAGATGATGAGATCGACGAGCATTTGATCAAGACGTTTGGTAAGGCTTCAAGGAAGCCAATTAAGGAGCTGATAAAAAACATCGGTCTGTTATCACAAGCGCGCGGCAGGAAATATCTTTGCGTAGGTCTGCTTTTAATACTGCTTTCGACCTTCATGCGCTATTCGCTGTACTATCGTCTTCTCGGATCTTTCAGCCTCACGCTTGGCACTTGGGCTTATCTTGCGGAAAGTTTAAGGCATCGTTCAACTCAAAAGAATGAGCCGCTGTGATCCGCGGCTCATATTAGCAAACAACACTGTTATTCCACAAAATCAAACTCCCATTCGCCGATCCTTATAACGCTGCCCTCCTTAGCGCCGTTATCACGAAGCGCTGCAATAATGCCCTGCTTGACGAGCATCTGCTGGAAGCGGCGCATGGATACCTCGTCATCGGCGTTAGTGGTATCCATAATATAATCGACAGTGCCGCCCTTAACGACGAACACGTCAGCACTTTCCTTGACGATCTCGAAACCGTCCTCGTACTGGGGCTCATCAGCAAGCTCCTCCTCCTCAAAGGCGAGGGTTTTTGGCAGATGAGCAAGCTCCTTGACTATCGCGTCGAGCAGCGGTTCAAAGCCCTTCGTCGTCGCGGCGGAAACGGGGAATATCAAAACTCCCTTCTCGTCGAGCTCGTCATGCAGCCTTGCAAGATTTTCATCCGCACCGGGAATATCTGTCTTGTTGGCGGCAACGAACTGCGGCAGCGCATGCAGCGCGGGACTGTAATCGTAGAGCTCCGACCTGATGGTATAATAATCCTCGATGGGATCCCTTCCCTCCGAGCCGGAAATATCTATAACATGGACGAGCATTCGCGTGCGTTCGATATGCCTCAGGAAGCTGCGTCCGAGACCGGCGCCCTCCGCCGCACCCTCAATAAGCCCGGGAATATCCGCAAGCACAAAGCTTGAATCGTATCGCTTTACTACGCCTAAGTTAGGCGTCAGAGTTGTAAAGTGATAATCTGCTATCTTGGGCTTTGCGCTGGTTACCACGGACAGAATAGTTGATTTGCCGACGTTAGGCAGACCTACAAGACCTACGTCCGCGACGGTCAAAAGCTCAAGCTCTACCTCATGCTCTCGTGTTTTCTGTCCGTTTTGAGCATATTTCGGCGCCTGCTTTGTCGGCGTGGCAAACCTTGCATTGCCCCTTCCGCCTCTGCCTCCGTGCAGCACAAGCTTTTCATATCCGGGAGCGCTGACGTCGGCAATTATCTTGCCTGACTCAACGTCGCGCACTCTTGTGCCGACGGGAACCGCAACGCGTATATCCGATCCGCGCTTGCCGGTTTGCATACGGGCTCTGCCGTTCTCACCGCGTTCGGCTCTGAAATGCTTTGAAAAGCGGAACTCCAACAGCGTGTTTACGTTGTCATTGGCAACAAAATACACGTTGCCGCCGCATCCGCCGTCGCCTCCGTCGGGACCGCCGCGATTAACGTATTTCTCACGATGAAAGCTCGAACAGCCATCGCCGCCGTCGCCCGCTTTAATAAAAATGTGTATCTTGTCAACGAACTGCATCGTTTTCCTCCTGTGCGGAAAGCGCCTTATGATAGGCACAGAGCGAATTTATACGGCATATGGCGCACTTGGGATTGCGCGCGGAACACACGCGCCTGCCGTGGAATATCAGCCAGTGATGCGCTATTGACCATTTATCCTTGGGTATATTGCGCATGAGCTGCTCCTCCGTACCCTCAACATTGGGAGCTGAGGCAAGCCCGATCCTGTTGCTGACGCGGAACACATGAGTATCGACAGCAATGGCAGGCACGCCGAAGGCGTTTGAAAGCACAACGCTCGCCGTCTTCCTTCCTACGCCGGGAAGCGACTCCAAAGACTCTCTATCGCCGGGAACAACGCCTCCGAACCTCGCTGTGATATCCCGACAGGCCGAAACAATGTTTGCAGCCTTATTATGATAGAACCCACAAGAATGAATATAGGGCTCGACCTCCAAAGGATCGGCTGCCGCCAGCGAGGCAGGATCAGGATACCGCTCAAACAGAGCGGGCGTACACTTATTGACCTGCTTGTCCGTGCATTGCGCGGAAAGCACTGTCGCAATAAGCAGCTCATAAGGGTTAGTGAATACAAGCTCCGGCGCAGCGTCGGGATGCTGCTCTGCAAGCCCGCTTAGCACGGCGTCACGCCATGCAGAGTCAACGCTCTTAAAAGATTTATTCTGTGCAGCCATATTGATAATTTAGCATACTTTTCGACCTTTGTAAATCACTTTTTTATCTCCCTTGATTAAATCCTCCGAAGGCATGCATTAACTGAGTGGGATCTTTTCTGCCGCCGCCCATTAAATTTTGAAGAGTCATAAGCGTTTGCAGCATTTGAAGCTGCGGCGGCTGAGCAGACGTCTGCCCCTGCATCTGCTGCGGCATAATCGGCATGGCGGCAAACTGCTGTTGCTGATATGAAGCCTGCTGTTGTCTTTCCGGCTGCGTCTGCATTACCTGTGCCTGCGCGTTCTGCGTATACTCCAGCTGCCTGTTCTGCGGTCCCGTATGCTGTCCTATCTGCTGCCCGGACTTCCTCTCTTCTTCGGCTTTCGCAATGCTTTCATAATCTATGCCAAAGCTCCGACCGATCCTCTTTAATTCGTTTGGCGCGGCAAATGGCTGCATTGCCTTAAAAAATGCCGAGAGCTGATCTGCACCCTGCTCCTCACGTATGCGCCTTGCCATTAGCGCGACCGGAGATGAGCTCACCTCCTGCGTGCTGTTTTTATCAGCTTGATTTGAGCCCTGCGAGCCGCCTGCGGCGTCCTTCCTTCCGCCCAAAGTTCCCCTCATAGTAATATTGTTTGAAGGCACACGCTGCAATTTCAGCCCTCCTTTTTAAATCGACATGCTCCCGCCTCGTTCTTATGCAATTATATTCAAGATCATGGCAAAACGTGAGAAAAGAGCATATCATAAACAAAGAACAGTTAGGAGGAAGATATGAAAAGGAGTTTAAGAGATATAGCTGCAAAGGGTACTCATGCGTCAAGTGTCATCAGCGAAAGCGCAGAAGTCTCAAACGATACGAGCAGTGTGGATTCTCTTATTTCACAGTACTCCGGCATGAGCGAGAGCGAGCTTATGTGCGAGCTGTCAGCCGCGGTATCCAAGCAGAAGGCAGAAGGCAAGTTCGATCCCGAGTCGCTTCAGCGCGGCATAGAAGCAATAGCGCCCATGCTCAACGAAGAGCAAAGGCGCAGGCTTTACAATATTACCGGCAGACTGTAAACGGAGCATAAAATAAATTCAGGACTTAATAAAGCCCTCCGGCGCAAAATACCGATAAAGCGTGCAGGTCATGCCGCCGTTGGAAAGCTTGCGGCGCTTATCGGCTTTCTTTCCGTAAATACGCTCAAAATCCTTATGAGAAGTGATTATGTTGAGATCCCAGTGTACAAGCTTATCAAAGCAGTCATGCATCTGCCTGTAAAGCCGCTCTGCGTCACGCTTTTCCATAAGTCGCTCGCCGTATGGCGGGTTGCAGACTACGATGCCGCTCTCGCAAGGCGCGGTAAACTCGGCAAGAGGACGAGTGTAAAAGTCTATCTCCACGCCTGCTTTTTTGGCGTGACGCTTGCAGATATCGATCGCGTGAGGGTCGATATCGCTGCCGATTATCTCAGGGCGGACGTCAATAACAGAGTCCCTTGCCTGTTCCCTTGCTGTCTCAAACGGTCGTCCGTTTAAAAAGCGCCAGCTTTCGGCGGCAAAGCTTCTGTTTGCGCCGACAGCCATATTTCGCGCGATCATCGCCGCCTCAATGGGCATAGTACCCGAGCCGCACATAGGGTCGACAAGCACCGTGGCGGCATTGTATCTTGCAAGCTTTACTATGGCGGCACCGAGGGTCTCGGCGATTGGCGCAGCAACGTTCCAAGTGCGGTATCCCCTGCGTGAAAGTCCTGCGCCGCAGCAGTCTAGCGCAACAGTCGCGGTATCGCGCAAGAGTCCTATCTCGACTATCATCTCATCCCCTGTCTCAGGAAGCGACGTGGTTCGATACGCCTCAAAGAGGTTATCGACTATCGCCTTTTTGGCGATGCTCTGACAGTCGGAAACGGCAAACAGCTTGCTCTTCGCCGATTTGCCCGTCACGTGGATAAAGGCGTCCTTAGGTATGTAATCCGACCATTTTACAGCGCGGACGCCGCAATAAAGCTCCTCAAAGCTCTCGGCATGAAACTCATCCAATATGAACAGCACTCGCTCGGCAGTGCGGAGCCAGATGCACGCCCTTGCCATTGCAAGCGTGTCGCCCTTGAATATCACTCGCGCATCGTATACGCCCTCGATCTCGATACCGAGGGCGCGAAGCTCGTCTGCGACCAATGCTTCAAGTCCTATCTTGCAGGTAGCTATAAACCTCATTATTTCCTCCGTGCCGTTCGCAGGTCATTACCGGTTGTCGCCGCCTTCGTCGTCATGCAGCTCAGGCAGCAGCAGCATATTGACCATCCTGTCGATGGCATTAGTGAGCCTTCTTTGAGTAATGCCGTATCTTTCGAGTATGTCGTCCTTTACTTCAACGCCGCAGTTTTTGCAGGCGGCACATTCAAGCGCGGCTGAAAGCGCGATAGACCGGGCTTCATCGAGCGGCGGGAATACGCCCTTGTGCTTGGATAGGAAGGACTCCATAATGCCCGAAGCTGAGGCGTACACCTCAATATCGTAAATATCGGCAGCAATGCTGTGGAACCGCGGGAATATCAACCGGTACTGCTTAGGCACGTGCCATTCTGCAAGATCGACCATGCTGACCCTGCCTTCAAGTAAGCATCCGTTAGCGAAAGTAAAATACGGTTCAGGCGCATCGAGGCTTTTGAGCATACCCAGAGCCTCGTGTGCAAGCACTTGATTGGTTTCGGGGTCGATCACCGTTTCGCGCATTATGAGCTGCGCCTCTTCATCGCCTATCAAGCGGAGCATATTTAACAGACTGTAACTCAGGCTGAACTCACGCATGGTAAAGCCCCAACGCACCAGCTCCTTAAACGAAGCGTCGGTTCGCCATTTTTCAAGTATTTCGTCAGCGCTCAATGACCCAACATGTGCAAGCCGTTTGATATTCTCCATCACATCGAAAAGCGGGAGCTGATATCTTGTCATGCCCTCCATGCCCAGATGAGTGAAGACCGGCGTCTCCTCACTGCATTTATTAAGATAGAACCTTGCAATGCAGTCATTGCGGTTGATGCTTACAAGCTTTGAATAGAGCGCAGAAGCCTTTTTATACAGCCCTTGCTTTATGTAGCAAAGGGCAAGCAAATGATTTGCGAGGCAATCGTAGGGCAGCTTCCTGTAAACCCTTCCGGCAAGATTTAACGCAAGCTCAGTCCTCCCCGAGTCGAGTATTATGCCGAGTATGGGCATAAGCACTTCAGGAGACTCAGGCTCACATCTTTCAAGGTTTTTGCAGACTGACGCCATCATAAGCTCGTCATTCACGTTACGGGCATAAATGAGCTTCAAGCTCAAAGCCTGAAAATTATCGGAATTCTTTGATAAAAGCTCGTCAAGATGACCGATCCCCTCGCCGTATTCCTTCTCGCACATGCAGGCAAGGGCAAGATCGTAGGTAACTCTCTCATCCTCGGGATACTCATTTTTAAGCTCCTGGATAATACCCTTTGCCTTGCTGAACTCGTTTTTGCCGATAAGCTCGTGAGCCTCGATAAGGCGATCCTCTAATATTGTCGCTGCTGCGTCCTTAATAAAAGGCTCGTTGTCCTCCATAGAGTCCATAAGCTCCAAAGCGTCGACTATAACATCCGTGCGCTCCGACACCTCGTCGGTAAGCTCAAAGAACCTGTCAAAACAGCGGTGTGCAGCATCATACTCGCCTATCGCAAAGAAATTGAAGCCTACTCTGCAATAAGCCTCTTTCATAAAATACTCGTCCTCGTGCATGTGAGGAATGAGCAGATGATTGGAGTCTACGAACCGCTGCATATCCGAAAGCACATCGGCAAGCGCGAGAAGGATATCGTGATCGTCCGGCCGCCTTTCGAGCGCAGCCCAATAAAGCGCCGCGGCGTTGACAGGATCGTTCTGCTGACGTTTGCCATCGGCTCGCTTTGCAATGAAATCGCTGTCGCGCTCAAAGCGCAGTACTCTGCCCTTATTATTCAGTTTCTTGAATATCTCGTTATCCATTGTCGTAGTCCGAGCCTTCGGCCTTTTGCAGCGCCTCGTTAAGCAGCGCACGCAGCTCAGGCTCGCTGAAATTATATTTGCTGTTGCAGAAGCGGCAGATGAGCTCCGCCTTGCCGTCCTTTTCGATTATATCCGTAAGCTCTTCCCTGCCGAGGGAGATGAGCGCGGATTCGAGCTTTCTCCTGCTGCAATCGCATTTGAAGCAGGGCTGACAGCTCTCTGTTATTTCGAGCTCCATATCGCCGAGGACTGCATTAAGCACCTGTTCCAAGCTCTCGCCCTGTTCCAAGCGTTTTGTCAATCCGGCAATATCACCTGCGGCAGCTTCCATCTTGGCAATATCTTCATTGGGGCAGAAAGGCAACGGTTGAAGCATAAGACCCGATGCGGCTCGCACGGCGCCCGTCTTGGAGTCGACTCTGACGCCCAGATACACGAGCGATGGCTGCTGCTCGCTTATCACAAAATAATTTGCAAAATCGTTCGCGATCTCACCGTCGGCTATCGCGCATCTTCCGACGTAAGGTTCCTTTAAGGAAAGATCGCGAATAACACGCAGTTCGCCGTTTTGACCGACAACGCCCGCAACGTCAAGCTTGCCGTTATCCTTCAAAGGCAGCTCGACAAACGGATCGTCAATATAGCCCTTTACAACGCCGCCTTGCTTTCCCACGGCAACAAGTCTGCCGCCGGCACCGTCGCCGTCGAAAACGACGGTAATATTGTCCGTCGGGCTTTTAAGCTGAACGGACATCATAGCGGTCTGCATAAGCAGTCTGCCAAGAGCAGCAGTGCAAACATGCGAAAGTCCGTGTGCGGCGCGAGCGCTTTCAACAAGCTCGCTGCCGCAAATGGCTGTAAGATTTACCGAGCCGCCAAAGAGCAGACCGCGCAGAACAGTATCACTCATAGTTTCCTCGCAACAAATTGTATTCTCTCGGTCGTATCGTCCGGCGTTTCAGTACCGAAGCACTTATAAATATCATATTCATAACCGCATTCTTCAAGCCAAGAGGATATCTCCTTTACGGAATGAGCTCGCTGTATATGCGCCTCGTCAATCCTGGAATACAGCTCGCCTTGCTTTATAAAGAATGCCAGCTCCATACGCAAAAGCTTCGATTGGGCGTCATATGTGTTCTGCCAAATATAGGGGTGGTCTGCATCATTATCCGCAAAGCAATTCTGCCCTAAAAGCTCTTTGAGCTTATATCTGGATGAGATATCGAACAGCAAAAGCCCTCCCGATCTCAATGCTGAGGATGCGCTCATGAAAAACCTTTTGACGTCTTCGCGGCTCAAAAGATAGTTTACCCCGTCGCAGCAGCATACAACACAATCGACAGGCTTATGCACTGCCGTCTCGCGCATATCCATTCTGGCAAAATGCACTCTTTTTGCGGCGGCGCCCGATAATCTCAGCTTCTCCGATGCGACCCTCAGCATATCCTCGGAAACATCCGTCGCAACAATGCTGTGTCCTGCCTTTGCGAGCCTCAGCGTTATCTCGCCCGTGCCGCAGGCACACTCCAGAACGGAAGCGTCTTCGGGAATAAATCCCTCGATATAGCTTGCCCAACCGTCATAATCAACGTCGCTCATGAGAGTGTCATAAAGTTTTGCAAAATCACCGTACTGCATGCTTTCTCGATATTCCATCAAAACATTTAAGCTAATTATCAAAAGCGGCCAAGGCGCTGTGCATACGCAGCAGGCGAATGGCCGAACGCAGCTAATGAAACTGTATCAGGTGCGATAGATGCGATAGATATTGCGGCGCTTGAAGGAACGCCTGCGGCCGCGGCCCCTGCGGACAATCAGAAGACGCGCTATCACGGCAATGGCAATTACGAGCACGCCGATGATTATCCAGAAGAGCAGACCGTCGCCGGGGCTTCTGTGGAGATACCTGCCGTTGTTTGTTAGCTGATAACCGTTGCCCGTTCCCTTTTGAGTAAAGGTCCAGATCATGTCGGCGGTGATCGCCGAGGTGAGATAGCCGTTTTCGTCAAACTCCAGAGCAGAAGCGGCTAAGCTCCTGCCGCTCTTCGATGCACGCAGCGCCTTGCCGGAGCAAACGACGAGATAATTGCCGCCGTTAACGGCTTCGGCATCGGGGACGTAGTAAGCAGCGCCGTTATCATCCTCTACTATCTGATAGAGGGTCACGCGCTTGCTAGCGGGATCGGTTGAGGTACGGAATACCTCTCCGTCATAGAAAAGGTAATAGAAGTTGTTGGCGTCCGCCATCGAGCAGAGCGTACCGTCGTAGTAGATCCAAGTGGTGTATTTATCCTCTCCGCCGTTTTTACTGATGGTAAGGTTGCAGATCTTTTGCTTGCTCGGTCCGGTCGTAACTGTGACGAAGGGCGAGCTGCCCGGATATTCACCGCTCTTGCCGGAATTCTGCCCTGCTCTTACGGCCGACTTTGCAAGAAGATCGCTTGTAAAAACTACCTTGCCGTTCAGGTAAAGATCGACAGTGCCGAGCTTATCGCCGACCTCGACGGGAGCCGTTATGCCCTGCTCGTCCAATACGGGCTCAGCCCAAACAAAGCTTGAGTCGTCTATACTGCCAAGCTCTTCCTTCGTGCCGGCAATCATAATATCGCTTATATCCGCCTCAGCCGTTATAAGCCCGCGAGAGGCGTCGCTCTCCTCGTAACCGATAGTCTGTACGTTAAAGAGAGTGTTGAGCGATATCTGCGAAGCAATAGGACTGCCGGTGGTGTTGAAATCATCGCGGTCATAGCAGAGGAAGTTCTCAAAACCCCAGTTGAACAGCTTTACTGCATTGCGGAAGCGGTAATACATTGAGGTACCGCCCTGATTATTGTCGCCCATGAGCACCGCAACAAGGCAAACGCCGTCCTTCTCCGCCGCCTCTACAAGGGTATAACCCGCGGTATTGGTCTCCCCCGTCTTGCCGCCAATCGCATACCGATACTCATTATTCTCGGTATCGGTGTTCTTCGTGTACAGCAGCTTGTTGGATGTGTAGACCGTCTTGGAAAACTTGCCGTTTACCTCATTGACGGTGTATTCCTTTGCGGAGAGGATAGCACGGAAATCATCATTGCGAAGGGCATAGCTCATCAAAAGAGCCATATCGTATGCAGTAGTATAATGTTCGTCGTTCTGCAAACCGTGGGCGTTCATGTAGTGAGTATCGTTCATGCCGATCTCCTGCGCCTTAGCGTTCATCATTTCGACGAACGCACCGGTGGAGCCTGCCGCGGCAACGGCAAGACAGGCGCCGCAGTCATTGCCGGATACGAGCATAAGACCGTAAAGCAGATCCTTTATGGTCACCTTATAGCCATATTGCAGACCGAGAACGGAGCTTTGCGGTCCAAAGCCGTTGGTTGCCTCATAGCCGCAGGTATAAGTCCGGTTGATATCCTCAAAGTATTCGAGCGCGACTATGCAGGTCATTATCTTTGTAGTGCTTGCGGGATATGCCTTTTCATGCTCGGCTCTGTTGAATAGGACAGTGCCGGTATTGGCCTCATAGAGTATTATATGCGGAGTTGTTATTGCTTCAAGCTCGTCCGTATCGGCAAAGGAAGCCGAGGGCACTGCGAGCGAAAGCGCCATGATTAAACAGATCAGGATATATATAAACCGTTTCACGGAAGGTACCCCCAATAAAATATCATTTTATTTTATCATGTTAAGCGACGGATGTACAGTGCAATCGGAAAATTTGTGTAAAAATATATCAATTTTTGAACAAAATCCGAGCACAAGCCACTTTTATGCTGTTTATTTTTATGCGTACATTTGATATAATAATGAAGTGAACGAAACGAAAGGAGTTTTTGATTATGAAGTATCACGTTACACTTTCCGGAATGGGCTGCGCCCACTGCATCTCCCGCGTATCAAACGCCATGAACACCATCGGAGCCGACGTAATTTCTATTGAGCTTAATTCGCTCGTAATAGATTTCGGCGAGGATACCTCTCCCGTCCGTGAGGCTATCGAAGAGCTCGGCTTTGAAGTAAAGTCCATCGAGGCTGAATAATATGTGCGCGCAGCGTGTGACCGTCGGGCTGTCCGGCGGAGTGGACTCCTCAGTTGCCGCCCTGCTTTTAAAGGAGCAGGGCTTTGACGTCGTCGGAGTTTTTATGAAAAACTGGGACGAAAAGGACGAAAACGGAGTCTGCACTGCAACTGCCGACCGCGAGGATGCGCTGCGCGTTGCGGACAAGCTCGGTATACCCTGCTATACCGTCAACTTCACCAAGGAGTATATGGACAGGGTGTTTGCGTATTTTCTTGACGAGTACAAAAAGATGCGCACGCCCAACCCCGACATACTCTGCAATACCGAGATAAAATTCAAAGCGTTCCTTGATTTTGCAATGGGGCTCGGCTCGGACTTCCTTGCAACGGGTCATTATGCGAGGCTCGCCCGCGAGGGCGGCAGGCTGCGCCTTTTAAAGGCTGCGGACAAGGCTAAGGATCAGACCTATTTTCTTGCAGGACTCAACGATAAAAAGCTCGAACGTGTGCTCTTCCCCATTGGCGGGCTTGACAAATCCGAAGTGCGCAGTATCGCGCTCAAGGCAGACCTTGCAACCGCCGCCAAGAAGGACTCGACCGGCGTATGCTTTATAGGCGAACGCGATTTTAAAAAGTTCCTCATGGGTTATCTGCCCGCCTGTCCCGGCGATATAGTAGACCTTGAAGGCAAGGTCCTGGGTCGTCATGATGGGCTCATGTACTACACAATGGGGCAGCGACGGGGTCTCGGAATAGGCGGCAAGGATTTCGGCACAGGAGAAAGCTGGTTCGTCGTCGGTAAGGATATCAAAAGGAACCTTCTGTTAGTCCAGCAGGGCGAGCACGAGGAGCTCTATTCTACTTCGCTGGTCTGCAACAATATAAGCTACGTTACCGAACCGCCGAGCTCGGGGCAGTATCGCTGTATGGCTAAGTTCCGTTACCGTCAGTCGGATCAGGCTGTGACAGTTACGCCCTTGGGCAACGGCTGCCGCATTGATTTTGCCGAGCCGCAGCGCGCTGTTACCAAGGGTCAATGGGCTGTGCTTTATAACGGCGATGAGTGCCTTGGCGGCGGCGAGATCGACGACGTTACACCTTTAAAGCCGCTGCCGTCATGTTTCAACGTTTGAACATAATTTTACTTATTGGAGGTTGTAAATGGAAGGCATTAAAAACATTAACGAATACATCGACCATACTCTTTTAAAGGCTGACGCCAAGCTCGAAGCTATTGCGAAGATCTGCGCAGAGGCAAAGGAACATCATTTTAAGAGCGTTTGCATCAACTCCTGCCACTGCCGTTTCGTCGCGGAGCAGCTTGCCGGCAGCGGCGTAAATACCTGCTGTGTAGTAGGCTTCCCTCTGGGCGCAATGGCGACCGAGGTCAAAGCTTTTGAGGCAGTATACTGTGTTGAGAACGGCGCCAATGAGGTCGATATGGTCATCAATGTCGGCGCGGCGAAGGATGGCGACTGGGCATTCGTTGAGAATGACATACGCGCGGTCGTAAACGCAGCACATGACGGAATAGATGGTAAAACCGCTATTGTCAAGGTAATAATCGAAACATGCCTCCTGACCGACGAGGAGAAGGTTTTAGCTTGCGAGGCGGCAATGCGCGCAGGCGCAGATTACGTCAAGACCTCAACAGGCTTCTCCACCGGCGGCGCGACCCCCGAAGACGTTGCGCTCATGCGCAGGACAGTCGGCGATAAGCTGGGCGTTAAGGCCTCCGGCGGCGTAAGAACTCCCGAGGACGCCGAAAAAATGATAAATGCAGGCGCTTCAAGGCTCGGCACGAGCAACGGAGTCAAGCTTTTGGGCTGACAGCTGACCGAGTATTCCCAAACGCACTTCAAAGCTCTTACTAAGGTGTATCAGGTTATATATACCGCGCCGACAGCATAGTTGATTCAGGCTTTGTTACGCAGATACCCGATGCAGCAACAGGCAGCCTGCCCATACCCATTGACGGCGTTGAGCACGTGCCCAACGCCTATAAAGCAATTCTGCATACCGTGAACAAAGGGCTGATAAAAATACGACGTTATGAAGACATGCCAGAAAAGGAATCCGATATTCTTAAATGAAAGTACGCCAAAGCGGAGAGCAAACGCTCTCCGCTTTAACAATACTTAAATCTTATTCGGCAAGCCTGCCGCAGCACTTTTTGTACTTCTTGCCGCTGCCGCAGGGGCAGGGATCGTT
>CALEPU010000270.1 GCA_937913075.1 uncultured Clostridia bacterium | reverse complement strand
AATCAACGATTTCAATTGCTTGCGTCAACTGTCAAGTGAATTACTGCGAAGTTCGCTGATGTTTGGCTTAATATGGCACTTCCCCAGAGTAACTTCCACATCTATCTTCAATAGTGGAAGTTACTTTGGGAATTCACTTACAATAAATTTGCACAAATGCGGCATGTTTCTGTTGCGGTCGCGAGGATAATGTGTTATCATAGCTTAACCAAAGCAAAGGAGCGCGGGTCGATATGAGCTTCATTCGGAGGATACCTTCGCTGATAAAAAAGGCGTTTGCCAATGCCGCTGCAGTACACCGCAAAACGGGGAAGCCCGCCTTTTTTATCCTTTGCGACATGGCGCTCTGCATTCCGGTATACGGCATTGCGCCGGATCAATACCGCCACTTCGGCTTTGAGGGACTCAAGCCCGCTCAGCGGCGCGGCCACATGAGCATGTATCATCAGGCGCGACTGAAAAGAAACGTCAACAGCATCTATCATAAACAGTTCTTCACGAACAAGTTTTATTTTTCCCGCATTTTTGCTGACCATTTCGGCAGGGTGTGCTTCCGCTCCAAGAGTATAACTGAGGCGCAGCTTGGCGAGCTTGGCGAAAAATTCGTCTATAAGCCCCTTGCGGGCGAGGCAGGCGACGGCGTGCTTGTCCTGCGAAAGGCGGATTTTGACTGCGCCGTCCATGCCGTTCAAAGGCTTCGCTCCATGCAGGCGGGCGTAGTTGAACCGTTCATCGCCCAGCACGAGGCCCTTGCTGCCTATTATCCGAAGGCGATAAACCCCGTTCGGGTCGCCACCGTCTTTTCCGGCGGAGTCTGCCATTTTTTATATGGCACGCTTACACTCGGCGTCGGCGAGGAGTTTGCCAATGCTAGTAAGGATGCGCTCTTTGCTCTGATAGACGTGGAAACCGGCATGGTCATTACCGACGGTGTGGATTACGAGCATAATACCTATAAGACGCATCCGGTCTCCGGTCTGCCGATTAAGGGCTTTGCTCTCCCCATGTGGAGCGAGGTGCGCGCTATGCTTGAGGATTCTGCCGCGCTCGTGCCCGAAATGGGCTATATAAGCTGGGATATCGCATTGACGCCGGAGCGTCCCGTTTTGATAGAGGGCAATACCAGCGGCGGTTACACAGGCTATCAGTTCTACGAATTTGCGGAGCAGGGTGTCGATACAGAAACGGCGAAGTTCATCGCTCCCTTCATTAAAAAAGGTGGACAGCATGGCTGTTAAAACACAGATCAAAGAGAATATCGCCTTCTTTCGGGAGTCGCTCGACAGGCTGGATTTTGCCAGGGGACGCAAGCTTTTCTATTGGGCGGATATGTTCTGGTGCGCCGTGCGTCACGGGTGCACTCCGAAGAACTATATCTGGTTCGATTTCTGGCGCTTTAACGAGTGTGAACGTGCGAAATTCATGACTGATTTCCGCGTGAACAGGTTTTATAAAAAGAGCAATTCGGGCGATCTTTCCGTACTTGATGATAAAAAGAAGTTCAACACCCTTTTTGCGGAATTTGTCGCCCGCCCCTGGCGCGACGTGAACGAGCTGACGAGCGAAGAGTTTGCTGCTTTCATTAAAGAGTGCGGCAGCGTGATAGTCAAGCCCTACGATAAATCATGGGGCGAGGGGGTCGAAAAGCTGACCGAGGCGGATATCGGCAGCGCCGAAAATATCCGCGCACTGTATGAAGCCCACAGGAATTGCCTTGTGGAGGGCTTCATTATACAGCACCCCGATATCGCCGCGCTGAACCCCTCGTGCGTTGACTCCATTCGCGTGATAACGTACGTCTGCGGCGACGGCAAGCCCCGCATCGTGACTGCTGCGCTGCGCATCGGCGCCGCGAACAGCGTTGTCGATAACGTTTCGCTTGGCGGCTATTGCTGCGAGATCGACGTGAAAAGCGGCATAGTCTGCACCTCTGCAGTCAACCGCGCACAGGATCGCTTCCTTGAAAGCCCCATCACCGGTGCGCAGATAATAGGGCTTAAGATCCCCAACTGGGAAAAGCTTAAAAGGGCCGTCCTCGCTGCGGCGGCAAAGTACAAAAATATCCGTTTCGTCGGCTGGGATATCGCCGTCACGGAGCAGGGCGTCGATTTTATAGAGGGCAATTCATGCACCAACCTCGGCGTACTGCAAATGGCCGCAAAGGTCGGCAGACGCAATATCGAAGCGGCGGCAATGCTGAACGAAGAATGATCCGCTTTGGCGGCAACGGCAAAAATGGGCAATAATCCATCTGAGAAAACAGCATCGAATGAGCGCGGGCGTCTTGCGCTGAAGGCGGGCGTTTGGTATCTCGTTTCAATTTTCGTCATTAGGGGCCTGACCTTTCTGACGACGCCGATATTTACAAGGCTGCTTACCAAGGATCAGTACGGCGTTGTGCGCGTGTATGAATCGTGGCTCGATATGCTGCTGCCCGTTTTCGGCCTCTGCATCTATCAAAGCATGTCGCGGGCAAAGCTCGATTTTGAGGGGGAGTATTACGAATACCACTCCTCCGTACAGGCGCTGATAATGGTCTTCTGCGGCATACTTGCCGCGCTGCTGCTGATATTCCGCAGCACTTTCGAAAGCTTGTTATCGATGAACACGGTGATGCTCGTCACCATGCTGTGCTTCATGCCGATGCACAGCGCGGTCGCCGCATACCAAAACCGCGAAAAACAGCTCCTGCATTACCGCTCCAACGTGCTCGTGATGGCGCTTTCCGCGATCCCAGCAACGTTGATATCCATCGGCGCGGTCTGGTTTTTTAAAACCGGGACGGATGCAGACCTTGTGAACGTCCGCATCATCAGCTTTTACGCTCCGCAGATAACGGTTGGCGCTGTGCTTGCGGTGTCGGTCTTCATCCAAGGGAGATTCACTGTCAAGCTTTCGCATTGGCGCTACGCATTGAGGTTTTCACTGCCGCTCATCCCGCATCTGCTCGCAATGTATGTGCTTGCGCAGTGTGACAGGCTGATGATAAAGCAACTGTGCGGCGACGACTTAGCCGCAGTATTCTCGCTGGCGGTATCGCTCCAATACGTCCTCAGCCTCATGATCGACGCGGTCGAGGGCTCATGGGTGCCATGGCTGTTTGAAAAGCTTGCCGAGAGGGACGCCGACGCCGCGGAAAACCGAAAAGCGCACAACGCCGATATAAAAAAGCCCTTCAACACCATGATGCTTGCCGCCTGCGGGCTTGCGCTTTTGCTTGCGCTTGCCGCGCCGGAGCTTATTGCGGTGCTCGGCGGCGAGCCTTACGCCGAGGCGCGGTACATAGTCGCTCCGCTTTTATTGAGCAGCCTTTTCGCCTTCCTTTCAAGATTGTACGTCAGTATAGAAAAATACAACAAGAGGACGCTGCTCACTGCCGTCAGCACCGTGATAGTCGCGGCGGTGAACATCCCGCTCAACTATATCTTCATTAAAAAATACGGCTACATTGCCGCCGCTTACACGACCGCATTCTGCTATATGCTTCTGATGCTCATTCACGCCGCCGCAGTGCGCCTTTTGATAAAGGAGGATTGCATCAGGCTATCCGTGCCGCTCGGAATGGTGCTCTGCTGCGGCGCGTGCTTTGCGCTCATTATGCCGCTTTACGGCGCGGCTTGGGGAGCAGCCTTGCGGTATTCGCTGGCGGCGCTGCTGCTTGCGGCGGCATACCTCATATTCCGCAGACAAATAAACGATGCCGTCGCCGGCTTCATTAAAAATATATCTTCAAAATCGGCAAAAAAAACGAGCGAGCCCCGTTGACACGGCGCGCCTCGCATGGTATAATACCGCCCGCAAATGAATATCCGCCGTAGACAGCAGGTGCCTTGGCAAGCCAAGGCTCAATATCCCGCCGAGGGGGAAGGTTTGAATACTGCGCCTTTTATGGCGCAATCTATGAGAATTTTTCTTACTCCTCTGTCGTTGGCGGCAGGGGGTATTTTTTTGCAAATCTGCAACAAGGAGGAAATCCAATGGCAAATCCCAGTATCATTGCTCAGAAGGAACAGTTCGTCAATGAGCTGGCGGAGAAGCTGCAGAAGGCACAGTCCGTTATAATGTTCGATTATCGCGGTCTTACCGTTGCAGAGGACACCGAGCTGCGCGCCGCTATGCGCAAGGCAGACGTTGAGTACGTCGTCGTTAAGAACTCCATGATGGAGCGCGCCGTCGTTAAAGAGGGCATCCATGAGTCCGTACACGAGATGCTCAAGGGTCCGTCCGCTTTCGCCATCAGCTACAACGATGCAGTGGCTCCCGCCAAGATCCTTAAGGAGACCGTCAAGAAGCTCAAAAAGTGTGAGATCAAGGGCGGTATCGTAAACGGCAAGGTTACAGATGCAGCCGGTATCGACGCTCTGGCAGAGCTGCCCCCCAAGGAGGTACTCATTGCCCGTATGCTCGGCAGCATGATGAGCCCCATTCGCGGGCTTGCGGTCGCACTCGATCAGATCGCAAAGAAGAACGGCGCTCCCGCCGCAGAAGCAGCAGAGTAAAAGCTGCAAACCAACACTACTAATTTCAAATTTATCAGGAGGAAACAATAATGTTTAACAAAGAGCAGTTTATTGCCGACGTTAAGGCTATGACAGTTCTCGAGCTCGCGGACCTCGTTAAGGCCCTCGAGGAGGAGTTTGGTGTATCCGCAGCCGCTACCGCTGTTGCAGTAGCAGGCCCCGCCGCTGCCGCTGAGGAGGCAGAGGAGAAGACCGAGTTTGACGTAGTTCTCAAGTCCTTCGGTGCTGAGAAGATCAAGGTCATCAAGGTCGCCCGTGAGCAGCTCGGTCTTGGCCTCAAGGAGGCTAAGGACATCGTTGACGGCGCTCCCTCCACCCTCAAAGAGGGCGTTTCCAAGGAAGAGGCCGAGAAGATCGCCGAGGCCTTCAAGGCTGCCGGCGCCGAGATCGAGATCAAGTAATTTCGTCTCATTTTCAAAGCGGAGCTTTCGGGCTCCGCTTTTTCGTTTGCGAAATTCAGTCCTGACGGACTTTTTTAAGCTCCAGCAGCCAAGGGGCGACGTGGCAGTAGCCGGTGGGGTTTTTGACGAGGTATTTCTGATGATATTCCTCTGCGGGATAAAAGTTTTTAAGCGGAGCGAGCTCAACCGTGATGGGTGAAGCAAACTTTTTCTGCTCCTCGGCGAAAGCTGCTTCTATTTGGGCAAGCAGCGAAGGATCGTCATAATATACGCCGGTGCGGTACTGTATGCCCTCGTCCTCACCCTGGCGGTTTACGGAGAGCGGGTCTATTATCATAAAATAATACCCAAGCAGCTCGGAAGCATTTATGAGTTCGTCGTCGAAGGTGACGCGCACAGTCTCGGCGTGACCGGAGTCGTTGCAGACCTGTTCGTAGGTCGGGGCTTCCGCGGGGCCGTTAGCGTAGCCGACCTCGGTGTGAAGCACGCCGTCAAACTGATCAAAAAATTTCTGCGCTCCCCAGAAGCAGCCGCCGGCGAGATAAAGCGTCTTTAACATGATATTCTCCTTTGTGTAACGGTGTTCTTATGCTCCTGCCCTCTTTTTGAGGCGAGCGTATGTCCAATCGCCCGCTATGCGGTAGATCACCGCAGCGGTCGGCACGGCGACGAGCAGCCCCGCTATGCCGAAGAGCCCGCCGGCGATAACTATTGCCGCAAGCACCCAAATACCCGATATGCCGACTGCGTCGCCGACGACGCGGGGGTAGACGAGGTTGTCGTCGAGCTGCTGAACGATAAGCACTAACAGCAAAAACCACAGCGCGAGCCAAGGCTTATCCTGCCGTGCCATCAGTATTATGAACGCCGATGGCAGTGTGCTTGCCCAAGGACCGATTATCGGTATCAGCGCGGCTGCGGCTATGAAAACCGATATGAGCTCAGGGTATGGCATGCCGAGTATCCTCATGCCTATATAGCAGAGCGCGCCGATTATCGAGCAGCTTGTGAGCTGCCCTGCTATATACCTGCGGAAGGTGCGCCCCGCAAACGCGGCATAATGCGCGAGGGCGTCGACTGCGGCGCGCGGCAGCAGCGCTTGAAGCACGCGTCTTGCCTGCGACAGCAGCTTTTCCTTGTTCAAAAGAGCGTAGACGCTTATCACGGTCATGACGAGCAGCGTATACACCGCGCCCGCCACACCCCGTGTTAAGCCCAGCAGCCTCGGCAAAAGCTCAACTGCAAGCGCTTTGAGCTTAACAAACAGCGAGTTTAAAACATCGAGTATCTCCGTCTCCGCCTCGGGAGTGAGATTCAGCCCGTCCCACATGGCAAAAAGCCTTTGCGAAACCGCCTGATAGTATCCCTCGAAATTATCGACAAGCACCGTTACGCTGCCAATGACCTTTGGCACTACAAGCGCAGCAATGAGCCCGCACACGCCGAGTATTATAAGGTAGGAGAGCGCAACCGCAATGCCCCGTGCAAGCCTGGGCCTTTTTCGAACAAGGCTTTTTAATGGCTTCTCTTCAAAAAAACGCACGGGCATCCCTGCGACAAAGGCCATGCAGAGCCCAAGTATAATGGGCATGACCACGGCTCTCACCTTGCGAATAATGCCAAGCAGCGCCGGCAGATGCTCCAAAAGCTCGTAAAAAGCGATGGCGGCTGCCGCGACAAAAAGATATTTGCGGCTCGAAAGCCATAGCTTTTTAAAGGATCCTTCCATCCGACCCGGCGCATCTCCTTTTTAAGAACGGCCGGGAGGCGAAAGGTCAATCCGCCTTGACGGCCTTTATGCGCTCCGCCTCGACCTTCTGTTTCCAAAGCTCGGCGGAGATATAGGCGCTTATCGCGTCGATAGCAAGACGGTTGTGCCCGCCGTGCATTACTGCGAAATCCGCTTTCCTGATGTATTTGCTGATGTATTCCTCGTACATGGGCTTGACCGTCGCCATGTACTGCTTGCCTATATTGTCTATCGTGCGCCCGCGTTCGACTATATCGCGTTCAATACGGCGCAGCAGGCAGATATCTATATCCACGTGCATATATACCTTCAAGCTCATCTTCTCCATGAGCCTTGCATCGTGGAAAACGTGTATGCCCTCCAAGATAACAACGTCAGGCGGCTGTATAAGCTCCTCGCTGTCGGCGCGGCAATGGTTGCTGTAATCGTAGCCCTTTTTTGTGATGGGCATGCCAGCCTCCAAGAGCTGCATATCGGCGCGGAGCTCGTCATAATCAAAGACCTCGGGAGCGTCGTAATTGATCTTCTGCCTCTCCTCAAAGGGGAGATAGGCGTGGTTGCGATAGTAGCAATCCTGACCTATGATGACAGCATTACAGGAAAGCGAGTCCTTGATCTCCCGAGCAAGGGTGGACTTGCCGCTGCCGGATGCACCGCAAATGCCAACGATTATCATACAGTATTCCCTCCGTAAAGCTTAATATGTATCATGCCGAAGCAATGGCTCTTGCATAGGGCTTCGGTCAGTTTATTATTATCTTGCCCTCGTCTATCCGCATTTCACGCTCACATACCGACAGAGCTGCGGGCTTGTGCGTGACTATGAGCACCGTTGAGCTTGCAGAGTCGCGAAGCCTTGCCAAAAGGCGCCGCTCGGTATCGGCGTCGAGAGCCGAGGTAGCTTCGTCAAGCAGCAGCACAGGGGCGCCTCTTAAAACCGCGCGTGCTACTGCAAGGCGCTGCGCCTGTCCTTCGGAAAGCCCGAGCCCATGCTCGCCTATGACGGTGTCGAGCCCATGGGGCAGCTCCTTGATAAAGTCGTCCGCGCAGGCGATATATGCGGCGCGCATTATTTCGGCGTCGTCAATGCCGCCGCGCATGAAGGTGATGTTCTCCCTCACGGTGCCGGAGAGCAGCAGATTGCCCTGCGGCACATAGGCAAAAAGCCCCCTCGTGGAGGCGTCGGCACGGCGCGCGCCATGCGGGGTATTGATGACGATATCCCCGCTCTCGGGACGGTAAACGCCGAGCATAAGCTTCATAAGCGTGCTCTTGCCTATTCCGGAGATGCCCGTTATAGCTATAAAATCGCCCTTGCTTATGCGCACGCTTGCCTTATCGAGCACGGTTATCCTCGCGTCCTCTGCCGCGGCTTTGCTGCCGGAGGCTTCCTGCACGGAATGCCCGGCGCTGCGCTTGTTGTAACCGAAGGAGACGTCTCTTAATTCGATATCGTAAAAGTCACGCGGCGCATCGCGGTCCGCATCGCCCTGCTCGGGCGGCAGCCCCTCGACCTCCATAAGGCGCTCCGCGGAGGCGGTCATCGCAAAATACTGCGGCAGCACGCCCGAGAGCCTTGCAAACGGAGACTGCACCTGCGAAACGAGCTGCAAAACAGCGGCGAGCGTGCCATAGGTTATCGCCCGCTCCGCGCCGAAAACTCCCGCAAGGCTCAAAATGCCCCAGCACAGCGCGGCTATCGTGCCGAGGGTGAAAACGAACGATATCCCCTCTCCCGCCGATATGGAAACGAGGCGTTTCTTCATTGCGGCGGCAAAGCTTTTTTCCTGCAAGTCGTCGGTGCGCGCCATTATGCTGCCCTCCGCCTTGAACACGCGCACGACGAGCTGATTTTCGATGACCTCCTGCATGAAGGACCTTGTATCGCCCTCGGTCTCCTGCACGCGCCTGTGCAGCCTTTTTAATAAGGGGCGGAAGAAAAGCGAGCCGATGAACACAAACAAAGCCGCGCCGACAGCCAGCGCAGCGAATACCCAATCGAAATAAAGCAGCATGGCAAAGGCGAAAACGAGCCTTGCCATAAGCTCGGCAAGCGAGGGCAATATGGCAGCGGCAGCCGTTGCGACAACGCCGGCGTCATTTGTGAGCCTGTTCATAAGGTCGCCGCTGTGGTGCGCGGTGACGCTCATATAATCGCGGCTGATTATTCCGCTTAAAAGCGAAGAGCGCAGCGTCATCTCCATGCGCTGCTGCACCCTCGTTTGGAGCAGCTTTGAAAAGAAGCGCAGCAGTATTGCGCCCAAGGTCACTCCCGCCATTATGCCGAGATACGTGAGCGTCCGACCGAGCTTGGGCTCGCCGCCGGCTTTGACGGAGGCAATGCTGCCCGCGGCGCTGTCGATAGCGTTCGCCATGAACAGCGACATGGATACCGAAAGCACCGATACCGCCGCAAGCATAACGCAAAGCGCGATCACCGCGGGTATATGCTTTTTGAGCTTGGCGGTGAGCCAGCGGAGGGAGCTTTTGTTTTTGCCCTTGTCAGTCATAATAACACCTTTTAGCTGCGGCGCAGCTTTTTCCAAACCCTGTAAACGACGTCCTGCGCCTTCAAAGCGGCGCCGCGGTGTCTTGCCGTCAGCACCATCCATCGGCTGTATAGTCTGTAAGGCAGCTCGCGAACCGTATGCTCGCGCCCGCGCGAGACGTAGCTTTCGACAACGCCGACTATATCGGCTCTTTCTGCGGGCGGATCGAATTCCCTGCGGTGATCGCCGCAGAAATAAAGCTCCTCGCCCTTCTGCCTCACAAGGCGATGGAGTATGTATTTGTTGCTGCCGTCCTCGTTTTTTGATACAAAAAGAGCCACCGTGCCCGTTTTAATTCGGGCAGGAGGCGCTTTTAACGTGACGGTGTCGCCATAGACGCGAAGCATGGGCAGCATGCTTGTCCCCTTGGGAGAGAAGCTGACCCTGCCTCCCTGAGCGAGCTTTTCCGAAAAGAGCGGGAAGAGCTCGTCCAAAGCAGCCGTATGCGACCTTGAATCATGCGGGCACATTTATACGAGCAGCCCCTCGTTTGCAAGCTTTGCAACGAAACGCGCGATGCCTGTACGCGCAGTAGCCTCGTCAACGTCATACTCCTTGAGCATTGCGGCGAGCATCTGCTCCTCCGTAGTCTCATCCTCGAGAAGACGCCAGAGGAAGGCGCCGGTATCGTTTAAGGTTATCATGCCGTTGAAGTCGAGCGAGGTCTTGCCCGTGGGCACGACTATCGTGGCGTCGGCAACGTTCTTTAAAACAAAGCCTTCCTTAATTTTCATCAAAAACACCCCTCATAGCTTCATAAGATAGTGCAGCGGCGGAAATATCGGCCGTGCAGCGCAGCCGGTAAACCGGCGCCTCGGCAACGAGCTTATCAATAAGCTCGAGCAAAATATTCATACGCTCCGCCCTTATGTGACGAACTGTTTGCGAGAGCAGAAGCCCCGCAGCCTCAAGGGGTGGGATGCGTTGTATCGAGTTTGTTTCCGCCCTTTCGACAAAGGCGACGCCGGCAAGCGGCAGCCCCTCGTTGCGGCTCAGATCGTGCTTGCCGCTCCAAGGCGTGCCATAGGCGAAGAACCTGTCCCCGCAGAGCTTTATCGCGGGCTTGTCGTCGTTTAAAATGTGCGCCCTCTCGCCTAAAAGCCTGAGCCAGTTGCCTGTGTGGGTGGACTTTCCCACGCCGGAAGGACCGGAGAAGAGGTATGCCGCGCCGTCGACCGCGACGGCGGAGCTGTGCAGCATGAACCCGCCGAAGGGCAGAAGCTCAAAATAAAAGCGCATGCCGGAGATTATGTATCGGCAGTCGTCCTCGTTCAGCGAGGATTGCGCCATACCGGACTCCGCCTCCGCCTGCGTGACGGAAAAGCTTATATCCGGAGTGCCGCAGCCTGCCTCCGCCAAATAGGGTACTGCCTGACGGCGGAACCGCTCACCGCAGTCCCGACAATCAACGAGCACGTCGGCTATTCTGTACAAATGCCGCTACCTCCACATTTACTACCGCATATTATAGCATAATCGCTCCCCTTGCACAATAGCGATTTTTTATGCGGGGAGGCTTTTGCTTAGTGCGTGCCGAGGCATGCTCCATAAAAACGGCGCCCGCCGAAGCGGACGCCGTTGCATTGTTTAATTCGGTTCGGGCATCAGTCTACGAGACTGGGGATAAGATTGAGGGCGTAGCGCATGACCTTGAGAGCGTCGTTTGCGGTGACGTCGTTGCTGAAGTCAACGTCGGAGACCTTGAGCTGGACGTCGTTGAGGTCAATGAGCCCAAGGGCATAACGCATGGAGAGCAGCGCGTCGTTTGCGGTGACGTTGCCGTCGAGGTTGGTGTCGCCGAGCAGATAATAGACGGCGTGTACCTCGGTGTCGGCGGTGATGTTGTCAAACTCAACGTCCCAGCCGCAGAAGATCCAGGTGCCGTTCTCGTTATCGACTACCTCGGGAGCCTCGGGAGCGGTCGCAGCCTCGCCCTCGAGCACGGTCTCGGTGCCGAGCACCGCGTTGTCAAGACCGTAGAAGGTTACGGTGTAGCCGTAAACGGGCTCGGCAGGGGTGACGTATACCTTGCCGGGAACGACGATGATCTCGTCATGGGGCTTATATACGGGGATATAGCCGGCGCCGGTCTCGTTGGGCTGCATCGCAACGAAGCAGGTGCTCTCGAACACCTCAACGGGGATCTCGATATAATAGCCGTTTTCATCCTGCTCGACGCAGTTTGCGGGAGGCAGCTCGTTGACGGTGAAGGTGAGCCTTACCATGTTGCCGCCCATCTGCAAGCCGTAGAAGTCGGCAGAGGTCAGGTACATGCCGATGTTGGAGTACATATTGCCGGCTTCGCCTATGGGCTTGCCGCCGGTCTGACCCTCGTAGATCATGTTGCAGACGAAGGCGGGCTTGTCGGACCAGGCCTCCTCGTCATCCCAGGTCTGGTTGACAAGATAGGTAAGACCGCCGGTCCAGGTAACGGTGCAGCCGGTGGGAGTTAAGTACTCCTCGGGATAATCTACGAGCCAATGACCGCTGAACATATAGGAATACTCGGATACGCCGAGAGTCCAGTGGAAGGTATCGCCGACAGCCTTGTCGGTTGCGTCGACCGTTGCGCCGGTGTAGGTTACGGAGTAATTGGTCTTGGGAGAGTAGGTAACGGTAACGGTCACGTCCTCATTGGGCATAACGCCCTCAACGACCGCGATATCGGGATCGTACTGAACGATGAAGGGAGACTCGATGCTGTACTCGACGCCCTGCTCATACTCCTGAACGATGGAGGGAGCGGCCTCGGTGCCGTCCTCATAGACGTAGTTGACGGTCAGCGTGCCGCCGAAGAAGGGATCCTCCTGCGGGGTGCAGTAGAGCTTGCCGGGAACGCTTATTATCTCCTCATGAGTAGCATAGCTGGAGGTGGTGATGAAATAGGTGGACTCGAGAACCACTGTGGGAACCTCAACATACCAGCCGTTTTCATCCTGGCTGCACTCGGAGAAATAGGGCACGCGGTCATAGCGCATGGTGAGCCTGATCATGTGACCGCCCATCAGCAAGCCGCCGTACTCACCGCTGGTGAGGTACATGCCGCAGTTGGCGTATATATTGCCCGCCTCGCCAACGGGCTTGCCGCCGGTCTGACCCTCATATTCAGGGTTGCAGACGAAGGCGGGCTTGTCGGACCAAGCCTCCTCGTCGTCCCATGTGGCCGCGACCTGCGCCGCAACGCCGCCGTTCCATGTGACGGAATTGTTGGTAATGGTGACTATCTCCTCGGGATAGTCAATGAGCCAGTGACCGCTGAACATAGCGGAGCCTTCGGAAACGTCGAGATAATAGAAGCTCGTGGAGCCGAGCTCCTTACCGACGAAGTTGAGCTCTGTGCCGGAATAGGTGACGGAATGTACGCCGTCCGCAAAGCCGAGCGCGGGAAGAACTGCCAGCGCCATAACGAGCGCTATGACAATTGCCGTAAGTCTTTTCATACTTGTAGGTTCCTTTCATTTTGGTATGGTGGATCATCAAGCCGTTGAGCGTTATTTGCCTGCTCAACGGCTATAACAATACGGATATATAATAACACATATCAAAAGAACAATAAAGAGCACTGCCGAAAAATGGATAATATATTTTGCCCGTGTCTCATTATCTTACGGAGCAGAGCGGCTCCGCCGCGGCAGCCTGCGGTGCGGGTATATGCTCCGCGGCACCGCCGGACGAAACACAGGAACTATAATAATTTATCACGCCGTAAAGCAGCCCGAGCGCAACCGCGTACTGCCCCGAGGAGGAGATATCCGAGGCCTTGTCGCCCACCTCGATGTTTACCGAGGGAACGGTGGAGTATGAGGTCTGCGTAAGATCGAACTCAAACGAGCCGGAGCCGTATATCTTTACCCCGTTGGAGCGCGCGCCCGCTATCATACAGGCGGCAAACGCTTCGTGCTGTAAATGGTGGCTCTTGACAGGCTCCATATTAAGGTAGCTCGAGACCTGCGCCACGTTGCAGCAGTAAAGCCCCTTGTTTGTCTCGGTCGAGTCATAATGCAGGGCGATATGGCAGTCCGCGACATTGTTTGCCATTACCGTCCTTGCCACGTTATCGAGCTGCACGTCGGAGGACTCGCGTATCATCAAAACGTCGAAGCCGTAATTAAGCAAAAGGGTTTTGAGCTTTTTTGCGAGAGAAAGATTGGCCGCCGCCTCCGAGGTGCCGTCCAGCAGGACCGTGCCGTAGGAGACCGCAACGGCGTATATGCTCCCCTGGGACGTGCTGCCGCCGGTAACCTTAGGCGAACCGTCCGGATGACAGAGCGTATAAACGGATGCGCCTCCGGCCGTGCCGTGACCGGCGTTGATGCAAACCGTAAAATGCTTGGGGTTCTCAGCCGAGGTGTGATAGAGCGTGGCGCAGCCGGTATGGATCACCGAGCGGTCGGCATACTGCCACGAGGGATTCCAGCTCACCGTTTCGGTCGTTCCCGATTCGGGAGCGTTTGTGACCGCGGGCGTCTGCGCCGGAGTCGGCGCGGCGGTCGGCGCGGATCTGGTCCTGATCGAGACGATGAGCGACAGCTATGAATCCAAGGCGGCCGTGCTGGCGGCCAAAGAGAACTGCGGCCTCCCGGTCCTGATCACGAATGTCTATGACGGGAGCGGGAAG
>CALEPU010000269.1 GCA_937913075.1 uncultured Clostridia bacterium | reverse complement strand
GTTTCCTTTCTGCCGGTTCACGCGCGGAACCGTTCCGCACGCCGGCGCAGACGGCCGCCGCAAGCACCGCCGTCAGCCTCTTGAATAACATACGCATAGCCTTAACCTCCGTTTTATGTCTGTCCCGATATTTTATCATATGATAGTATGCGGTTCGGATAGTAAATAACGAACTAAAATCGACATTTGTGTGACAAGCTGTGCATTTGATTGTCAGATTATATACGGAGTGTTATAATTATGTTGAACGTTTATACGTTAAAATCCAACCATCACTTGTGGAGGCACCATGAATGCTAAACGGCTCCTCGCGGTTTTCACCGCAATACTAATGCTGCTTGCAATAATGCCCGTATCGGTCCTTGCCGACTATACCGGCACCTATTACACGAGCAACGGCTACAACGTCGATACCCTGCTCTCGCAGAGCGGCACGACGCTTTTCAACAACCTTAAAACGCTGATGACGAACACGCATACGCATATCACCTCATACAACGAGATAAGGTATCTGTTCGTCAACTCCGACGCCGATCCTTCAACCTCGGGCAACATAATACTTTGCTACTCCGGCGCATCGGTGAACGGCACATGGGACAGCGGCTCAACCTACAACCGTGAGCACGTTTGGCCCCAGTCTCTCGGCAGCTTTACAACGAGCAACGCCGGCTCCGATCTGCATCACATAAGGCCCGAGAACGGCTCCGTAAACTCCTCCCGCAGCAATCACCTCATGAGCTGGATCGACACCGCCACCAAGGAGATAACCTACAACGGCAGCGGTACGCAGTCCTACATCAACACCACCTATGACCAGTTTGAGCCGAGGGATGAGTTCAAGGGCGACGCCGCTCGCATCTATTTCTACCTTGCCTGCCGCTGGGGCGAGGATCTGACGAGCCCCGTTTACGACGACACCTTCGAGACCCTTTTGGAGTGGAACCTTTTGGATCCCGTCGACGATTGGGAGATGGCGAGGAACGATTATGTTCAGACCCTTCAGGGCAACCGCAACGTGTTTATAGACTATCCCGAGTTCGGCAGGCTGATATACGGCGACAGCACCAACGGCTACAACTACACCGTGCTGACGAGCGGGGATTATACCTATTACGTTAAGAACGGCAGCGCCGTAATAGTCTCCTACTCCGGCAGCGCCTCCACGCTCTCCATACCCTCCGCCCTCGGCGGCTACACCGTGACCGGCATCGGCTGTGCGGCGTTTGCAAACAACTCCTCCCTCACCACCGTGACTATCCCCTCGAGCGTAACTACCGTCGGCACCTACGCATTCTATAACGACAGCAATCTTACAACCGTCTACGTCGGCAGCGGCAGCAAGACCTTTGAGCGCCGCGCCTTCCGCGACTGCACAAAGCTCAAGAGCATGTACTTCTACGGCGCAGCCCCCTCGTTTGAGGTAGAGGGCAGCGATCAGATAATGATTTCCGGCAGCGATAACGACACCGCGCCCTCCGGCTTCAAGATGTATTACATCAGCGGTCAGTCCGGCTGGACGAGCGGCACCTGGACGGCTTCGAACGGCACCTACGCCTATACCACCTCCACATGGGCGGGCGGCACCGAGCCGACGACCGCGCCTACCTCAGACCCCACCGCCGCGCCTACCGCGACCCCCACTGCGGCTCCTACCGCAACTCCCACTGCCGCTCCCGTTACCGGTGACGGCGACTACGTGCTCGTTACGAGCATTGACGACGTCACCACGGGCGATTACGTGCTCTACGGCGTCAACGGCGATTACACGGGCGCTATGAACTCCACACTGAGCTACGGTCATATGGGCGCAAGCGCCGTCACTCTCTCCGGCAACACGGTTGTCGATCCCGACGCCTCCGTTATCTGGCACATGGAGCAACAGTCGGACGGCAGCTTCACCCTTTACAATGCGGCGGCAGACATATACTGCATGATCTCCGCGGACACCACCGGCGGCTTCTCCACGGGCTCCGAGGCGACCTACGGCTACACAATTACCGCCGCTGACGAGAGCGCCGGCACCTATTATATGCAGACCACGCTCTCCGGCTCGACGAGGATGATAAGCATTTACCGCACGGACTTCCGTCCCTACAAAACCTCGAACTGGAGCCCGCTCTACCTCTATAAATACGTCGGGGGCGATGAGCCCGAGCCCACGGCAACGCCTACTCCCGAGCCCACTGCGACGCCTGCGCCCGTGTATTACACCGTCACCTTCGTCGACTATGACGGCACGGTGCTTTCTGCCCAGCAGGTAATGGAGGGCGGCTCCGCAACCGCTCCCTCCAACCCCTCTCGCACGGGCTACACCTTCGCGGGCTGGGACAGGAGCTTCACTAACGTGACCTCCGATATAACCGTCACCGCTACCTACACGGTGAACAGCTACACCCTCACTATCTACTACCGTTATTCCGACGGCACTCAGGCGGCCTCTGCCTACACCGCAAGCTATGAATACGGCGCCGCTTACGCTGTGACGAGCCCCGAGATCCCGGGCTACACCGCCGACATAACTCAGGTCAGCGGCATAATGGGCGCCTCGAACGTGACCTGCACCGTTACCTACACGGCCAACGGCTCCGATACGACAACGCTGCTCGGCGACGCCGACTGCGACGGCAATGTGACTTTCAGTGATATTTCCGTAATGTACCTGTATCTTATCGGTCAGAGCACTTTGACCGCGCAGGGCGAGCTCAACGCCGATATGGACGGCGACGGCTCAGTTACGTTCAGCGATATCTCAGTGCTGTACGTGCTGCTGATAGGGTCAAGCCGGAACTTGACAGCGGATTGACGAGTATATAAATAATTGTACTTTTCAAGGGGCGGTCCCGCGGGGCTGCCCCTTCATTGTGCATCTTTTTTTCTCGCTCTGCGCATGACTATGAAAGGGTACGCCGAGACCTCGGCGCAGGCTGAGCAGCCGGCATAGACCGCGGCATAGACGAGCGCGGCCGGACCGTAATGCAGGAATGCCGCCGGCACGAAGGCAAGCCCCGTTAATATGGGAAGCTGCCATGTGACGCCGCATATTAGGGCTGCGGCAAAGCCCGAGATATATGCGGCTGTCGGGAAGGCTATCACCGGCAGTACCAGCATTTTGAGCCCCACGGCGGCATAAGGATCGCTCACCGCGAAGGATAAAAGCGGCGCGGTCATAAATGCCGCGGAAAGAAAGCAAGGTATTAAAAGCAGACATTTAAATCTCATGAAAAATCACCTCGCGGATATTATCTGCTTCGGATACATCGTGTATTCCGCTCTGCGGTGATTTGTCGAAAAATGTTAATAAAATTCCTCCCAAAACGGATTGACAGAGGAATTTTCGGGTGATACTATTAAGGCAGAAAGTTCGGGGAGGGTAATGCAAATGAATACTAACCACAGGATACTCGGTATGCACAGCAACGTCGCTTACGGCGTCTGCTTTATTTTGCCCGTGCTTGCAATAGTTGTGCTGATCGTCGACAGACAGCTCGGCGTTGAAAACAAGCGCTTCATGTGGGAGGCTATAATAGGCTGGGCGGCGGCCTTTATATTGGGCGCGCTCACCTTCTTCATAGGGCATGCGCTGGCATACGTCGTTCACGCTGTGATGATCTTCGTGGGCGTGCTCTGCATATTGGGGCATGTGACGCATCTGCCGCTTGCCGATAAGGCTGCGGCGTATATCGTAAAATAAAATTAGAATAAGCAAAGAAAGGGCTGTTGCATTAATCACTCGATAGAAAAGCCCTCAAATAAATAAACGCGGCACAATATGATTTGCAGCCGCGTTTGTTTCTTCTTATGTTCTTTTTTTAAGTATTAATGCAGCAGCCTCACAGTCAAATCGGCAGTTCAATTCGTCCGTCCGGAGATCAAGAACAGGTAAAGCGATGAAATGTCGCTGTAATCGACGCTCCCGTCCTGCATGAAATCCGCGTTTATAACGCCCTGCTCGGTAAGCTCCGCCTCGCCGACAAGGTGCAGATAGATAGCCGATATATCGGAAAAGGTGACCGAGCCGTCAAGATCGGCGTCGCCTATCAGACCGGTATTCGGTGAACAGGGTATCTCTGTGCTCTCCTCCGTGCCGCAGTGCAGGCAATGGCGTACCGCGAGCCCGCAATGCGTGCTGTCGGGCTCGACAATCTCCTGCCAATCGCTCCACTCATGCTCGGATACGACACTTTCAAGCGCATTGCCTATGGCTATCCTTGCCGAGTTCATTGACGTGACTTCCCAAGGGGGAAGCGTATCTATGCCCTCGGTATTGAACACCCGCCAGTAGGTATCGCCGTATGCGTTGGGAACGAGCTTTTTGACCATAGTCTTATAGTCTTCCTCGCTCATAAACTCCTCGCAGAGAGCAAGATAATCGGCGTCCTCAATGCCGGCGTTTATCTGCTTTAACCGCAGAGAACCGATGGGAACAGTAGGGTCGAGCCCTATCGGCGCTGCGGGGTAGAGCAAATATCCGTTGCCGTTTACCTGAGCAGCGCCGCCGGCGGCAGGAGAGGCGCCGTTCTCCCAAATATTCCAGTTGTTGGCATAATAGGCGCAGTTCCAATAGAGGTAAGCGTCCTCATGCATATACTGCTGCTGCCAGAATATCATCCTGCGATACATTCCGATAGTGCTCTTTCCCCAGCGGTAAAGCTCAAAGCTGCCATAGAGGATATTGCCGTGGTAACGCCATTTATATGCATAATTCGTGTTGTAATCGTCAAAGGCTTCCTGCGCGGTTTTGCCGCCCGAGCCCTCAACAATTATATTGGTATTGATGCATACGACGTTGATTGAAGGATCAAGCACGGACATTGCGGTATCGTATGAGCCGCCAAGACCGTTGTAGGTTATGAGCTTTTTGACCTCGGGCCATGCCTCGTTTGCGGCAGCGAGCTTGGCATTGATGGAATCTGCGCCGGTTATGGGGTTTACCTCGTCCATGGTATAGAAGTATGCCTTATTCACAAGATAGTCGTTATTGCCTATAAGCTGCTTGTATTGGTTTATCTTCGCAAGCGTCGCCGCAGAGTATATGCCGCCGTAGGTATTGACAATCGGCACGAAGAAATACTGCCGCCTTATATCCGCCATGGCAAGCTCTGCCGCCTTGGGATCCTCGTCTATCATGTATCTTGGCAGCTCATAAGTCATTACGCCGTGATCGAGCAGGTACTCCTGCCACCCCTCGATTATGGCGTTTGCAAACGGCCTGTCCTCTTCGGCAATATTGCCGTATGAATCGACCGTGACCCCATTTTGTTTAAGAAAATACGCACTGTCCCCATAGCCGGAAGATGAGTTGTACAGCCCCGTTATCATCTTCGCGTAATGCTGCTGGGGCAATGCAAAATCCCAAACGATGGCAGCAGCCCTTGTTGTGTTGAGCGGCGTATCGCCGTCATAAACGGTAACGTCTGCATAGTAAACGCCTGCCGGCTGATCTTCCGCCGACCTTACCTCGATATAGAAAGTCTCATTCTGCCCGTTCTGCGTAAGGATCGTATCGCCATCGGTATAGGGAACGAGCGCGTCGGCAAGCGTTACGTTTGCGACGTTGGTGCAGAGGAAGTATTCCTCCTTAAAGACCTCGTGCGGAAGCTCCACGCCTTCGGAATTCAAAAAAGGGCCGACGGAAATGCCAAGCTGTCTTCCCTCGCCCTTTTCGTAAAAGTAGACCTGCATGCCCTCGCGTTCGTTCTTTGCAAGATAGATTATCCTGCAGCCGGAAACGCCTCGGGCGGAATCGGAGGTCGGCAGCTGCTGCCATGCTATGTGATTGCTGTTGGTGCCGTAACGCTGATTCTCGGAATACTTTTCCATTTGAAGGTCTGCATAGGTATAATAAAGAAGATAATCGTGATCGTCTGCATAAACGCCAACGGGCATGACGAAGAGCAGCAGCATCAAGCCAATCAGGATAAACGAAGCAAGTCTGCGCATAGCGGAACCTCCTATGTATGATATATCAATTATACATCAAATTCACTACGTTGCAACGGATTTTTTCAAAGTACAAAAAAAACCGTGCATAATCCTTCCTTATGAGTTATAATATAGGCTGACACAGCATGCAACGGAGATTTTTATGGAGAAAAACAAGAAATCGTTTGTAAAGGGCGCCGCGGTCTTAGGCGTCGCGGGGCTTATAGTAAAGATAATCGGAGCCGTATACCGCATACCGCTGACGAATATTTTGCAGAGCGGCAGCCTTGACGGAATGATCTACTACGCCACGGCGTATCCCTACTACTCTTGGCTTTTGGTCATATCCTCCGCCGGGTTTCCAACTGCTATATCGAAGTTGGTATCGGAGCGGGTCGCAGTGGGCGACAGGCAGGGCGCGACGGACGTTTTTCGCACTGCTTTGCGTCTTTTGACCATAATCGGCGTTGTGACGACTGCGGTGCTTTTCTTCCTTGCCTCTCCCTTGGCAAAGCTTGCGGACGTCCCCAACGCAAAGTTCTCGCTGATGGCATTGGCTCCCTCGCTGATAATCGTATCCGTAATGTGCGCATACCGCGGCTATTTGCAGGGAATGCAGATGATGAGCGGCACCGCGGTATCGCAGATCACCGAGCAGGTGGGCAAGCTAATCGCGGGCTACGCGCTTGCGATAGTATTTAAAAAGCTCTACCCCGAGCAGCCGTATTATTGGGCTATGGGCACGCTTATCGGCATCAGTTTATCGGAGCTTTTGGCGCTCATCGTAATATATATCTTCTACCTCAAAAACCGCAAAAAGCTGCCCTCCTGCGGGTTGGAGCACGGCGAATATTCAAGCTCCACCTTCCGCACTGTGGGCATGAGTCTGCTTGTTATTGCGATACCTATCACCATAGGCGCATCCATAATGCCGATAACGGGCATTGCGGACTCGATATTCATAAAGCGGCTGCTCCAGGCAAGATACATTTCGCTCGGCATTGAAAAGGAGCTGGCTGAGACTATGGCGGGCGACGGATTCGTTGCATTGAGGAGCTATGTGACGCCGCTCATCAACATGCCCGCCGTGCTGACGCTCGCGCTCTCCATGAGCCTCGTGCCTGCTATCGCGCCCATGGTCGCGGCGCGTGACAGGAAGGGTGTGAGGAAGGCAGCCTCAACCGGAATGAAGCTTGCAATGCTTGTCGGCGCACCGTGTGCTGCGGGACTTTTCGTGCTCGGCGCTCCCATTATGGCAATGCTTTACAACAAGGTCGGCGCAAGCACCGACGTTTACTACATAAGCGGCTTTATGAAGCAGATAATGAGCATCGGTCCCGATAACGAGGTCAGCATATACGCGATATCCGGCGGCATAATGCAGATCGCCGCGATAGGCGTGCTGTTCCTCTCGCTTGTGCAGACCATGACGGGCGTTATACAGGGCATGGGCAAGCAGCGCGTGCCGGTATACTTCCTGCTTGTAGGCGGAGCCTTGAAGGTGATTTCGATGCTCGTGCTGATGAAATACACCGGGCTCGGCGTTATAGGCGCTGCGTTCTCCACGGTTTTTTGCTATGCCGTAGCGGGCATTGGCGACACGCTCTATACAGTGCGGCGCGCTAATATCAACCTCAATTACTTTGATACCTTCGGCAAGCCCGTGCTCTCTGCGCTCATTATGGGCGTATGCGTTTACTTTGCGTACAATATCATTTACAAAGCGGGGCATCCGACCCTCGCTACGCTCGGCGGCATCTGCGTCGGCGTTGTCGTGTATGCCGCCTGCCTTTGGCTGCTGCGCGCCTTCAACAGGGACGATTTGGACTTTATGCCGGGCGGCAGGCGGTTAGCCACGCTTTTCCGGATAAGGGGTTGAAATATGGACGACTCTTATCGCAAAATGATAGAACAGCGCGAGGCCGAAACGCTCTCGCCTTACGCTGCGCTTTCAGTTAATACGCGGGGGCGCGAGCACCCTATATCCCCCTGCCCCATCAGAACCGACTTTATCAGGGACAGGGACAGAATACTGCACTGCAAAAGCTTCCGCAGATTAAAGCACAAGACGCAGGTGTTCCTCTCCCCCGTCGGCGATCATTACCGCACGAGGCTGACGCACACCTTGGAGGTGGCGCAGATTGCTCGGACGATATCCCGCGGGCTGAGGCTCAACGAGGATCTGACGGAAGCCATCGCCATGGGGCACGACCTCGGACATACCCCCTTCGGTCACAGCGGCGAAAAGGTGCTTGACGACCTTGTTCCCGGTGGGTTCGAGCACAACGTGCAGAGCCTGAGAGTTGTTGAAAAGCTCGAGAACGACGGCGCGGGGCTTAACCTTACCTTTGAAGTGCGCGACGGCATTATAAACCACACCTCCAAGGGCTCTCCTGCGACGTTAGAGGGAGTGGTAGTCTCACTTTCGGACCGAATTGCGTATATCAATCACGATATAGACGACGCGGTTCGCGCGGGCATTTTGTCTGAGGATATGCTGCCGGACACCTGCCGCAGGAGGATCGGCGCGAGCCATGGCGAGAGGATTAACAACCTTATTGTAAACGTGCTGAACGAAAGCAGCGGACGTCCATTCGTACGAATGACCGACGATATGTGGCGGGAGTTCAACAGGCTGCGTGATTTTTTATTCGACAACCTTTATCACAACTCCAGAGCCAAATCCGAGGAGAGCAAGGCCGAGGGCGTTATAAGAGCGCTCTACTACTATTATATCGACCACATTGACGATCTGCCCTCCGATTTTACAAGGCATGTCCCTGCGGACGGCATAGAAAGGGTCGCCGCCGATCACATCGCCTGCATGACCGACAGGTACGCGATTGACGACTACAATAGGCTTTTCGTGCCGAAGGATTGGATGTAGCCGAATTGCCGGCTTTAAACTCATTACAGCCTCTCTGTCAATTTGAAGACATAGAGGCTTTTTATATTGAAATCAGCTCCGCAATGCGTTATAATAAATTTGCATAATTATGGGTGTAATGCGCCCAAATAATATTCAGGAGGAAACCATATGTCAAGAAAACTTTTGAGTCTCCTTGTGGCAATGCTGATGGTGTTCAGCATGGTCGTCGTTCCTGCTTCTGCGCTCACGAGATTTGAGCCCGCAGGGGAAAACGACCCCGTCGCGGCAATACTGTTCGCAAATGACGTACACTGCGGCATTGAAGACGGCTGGGGCTACGCGGGCGTAGCGACGGCCAAGAAGTATTTTGAGGACGAAGGCATTGACACTCTTCTTGTCGACGCGGGCGACCACGTACAGGGCGGCCCCATCGGCACCCTTTCAAGGGGTCAGTACATCATCGACATTATGAATTACGTGGGCTACGACCTCGCCGTGCCCGGCAACCATGAGTTCGACTATACCATGGAGCAGTTCTTCAATCTTGTCGATTCCGCAAACTATCCCTACGTTTCCGCCAACTTTATGAACTACGTTGACGGCAACCCCACCACTCCGGTGCTTGACGCTTACAAGATTTTTGAGGCGGGCGGCCGCAAGGTAGCTTTCGTGGGCCTTTCCACCCCCGAGACGCTTGTCAAGTCCACCCCCACCTACTTCCAGAATGCCGAAGGTCAGTACATTTACGGCTTCTGTCAGGATGCGACGGGCGAGGGCGTTTACACCGCTTGCCAGAACGCGGTTGACGCCGCCAAGGCCGAGGGCGCAGATTACGTTATCGTCGTCGGTCATATGGGCGTTGACGAGCAGTCCGAGCCCTGGCGCTCTACCGACGTTATCGCCAATATCAGCGGCATTGACGCCTTTATCGACGGCCACAGCCACAGCGTTATAGATGACCAGATGGTTGAGGATAAGGACGGCAACCCCGTTCATCTCCTGCAGACGGGCACCAAGCTTGCCAACCTCGGCAGGATATTAATTAACGACGACGGTTCCCTTGAAGCGGGCGTATTCCCCGCAAGCGAGCTTGCCGAAATAGGCGAGCCCGACGCGGACACCGTTGCCTTTATCGACAGCATCAAGGCGCAGTATGAGGATCTGCTTAACACCGAGGTCGCTTATACCGAGTTCGACCTTACCGTGAACGACCCCGTTGACGGCACCCGTATCGTCCGCAAGCAGGAGACCAACCTTGGCGACCTTTGCGCAGACGCTTACCGCAACCTGTTTGACGCCGATATCGCATTTGTAAACGGCGGCGGCGTCAGGGCCAATATCCCCACCGGCTCCATCACCTTCGGCCAGATATTGAACGTACACCCCTTCGGCAACTCCGCCTGCCTTGTTGAGGTCACAGGTCAGCAGATACTGGATGCCCTTGAGATGGGCTCACGCAACTGCCCCAGTGAGAACGGCGGCTTCCTGCAGTGCGCAGGCATCAAGTACGAGATACACACCTACATACCCGCCAACGTAGTGCTCGGCACCGACAATATGTGGCAGAGCAATGCAGGCGGCGAGTACCGTGTTAAGAACGTGCAGGTCATGAACCGCGAAACGGGCGAGTATGAGCCCCTTGACGTTGCCAAGACCTACACCCTCGCTTCCCACAACTATATGTTGAAGAACTGCGGCGACGGCTACGGCATGTTCGGCGTGAACAATATCACCCTGCTTGCCGACGAAGTCAAGCTTGACAACGCAGTGCTTATAGACTACATCCAGTCCATGCCCGGCAAGACCGTGAACGGTACCGAGTATGAGCACGTTGTGACCGACGATTACGCCGACCCTTACGGCCAGGGCAGGATCGTTATAGTCACCGAGGATCCCGCAGCTCCTCTCTTCGATCTTGACTATGCTCTTAACGCAGAGGGCGGCTCCATCCACTTCGAGACGAGCGAGAGCTATCCCTGGCTCGTCGTCGAGGAGGGCGACCGCGTTTACGCCATGAGCGGCAACGCCGGCGTCAACAGCTCCACCTCCTCCGTCACCGCAGTCGTCACCGTTCCCGACGGCGGCGCTGTGCTCTCCTTTGAGTTCAAGGCCTGGGGCGAAGGCGCCAACACGTACTGGGATCACTGCGACGTGACCGTTGACGGCAGCCGCGTGCTCTATTACGGTGCTCTTGACAACGATTGGGACGTCTTTGAGGTCAACCTTACGGCAGGCGAGCATACCATAGTCTGGTCTTACACGAAGGATTCCTCCGTAGACGCCGACGGCGACTACTTTGCCGTTGATAACGTATGCGTAGGCGATCCCGTTCTGCCCACCTCCATCGAGGTTGAGGATATGGAGGTCGGCGTAGGCAGGAGCAAGTCCGTTGCCTACACCCTGCTGCCTACCAATGCTTCCGACAAGTCCGTTACCTACTCGATCGCGGACACGAGCATAGCTGCCGTTGACGAATACGGTCGTGTTTCCGGCGTGGCCGAGGGTGTTACCACCGTCACGGTGACCAGCGTTGCCGATCCCACCGTTTACGGCACCGCTACCGTTACGGTCTACACTCCCGATCTAAACGACTGTGCTACCGTTATACTCAACGTTCCCGCGGACGTTTGGGGCGACGGTACCGGCTATCAGATGCTGCTTGACGCCGATGCGACCGCATACGGCACTATCATTCCCGCTTCAGGCGGTCTGACCTCGAGCGGCGACGCATCCGACGCCGTATATGCCGAGTTTGAGTATAAGATCCCCGAGAATGCCGACGGCGCGCTTACCACTGCGAATATGATCGAGATC
>CALEPU010000268.1 GCA_937913075.1 uncultured Clostridia bacterium | reverse complement strand
AAGGGACTTCGGGCATTGGGAGCTTGATACGGTAGTAGGTAAAGCAAGGACGAAAGCGGTATTGCTTGTACTGACCGAAAGAAAGACGAGATATGAGCTGATCTTCAAGCTGGAAAGCAAAACGGAGAAAGCAGTAGTAGGGGTACTGGACAGGCTTGAGCGAAAGCTTGGGAAGAAGAGATTTCGCAGGATATTTAAAACAATTACCTGTGATAACGGATGCGAGAATCTCGATCATGTGGGTATGGAGCGTTCAATAACGAAAGGTAAGCGAACAAAGGTCTATTACGCCCATCCATACAGCGCATGGGAAAGAGGCTCAAATGAGAACGCAAACAAACTCATTCGTCGATTTATTCCAAAAGGAACAGATATCGGCAGACTGACGCATAAGGAGGTCAAGAGGATCGAACGGTGGATGAACGATTATCCGCGAGCCATCCTCGGTGGGCTCTCCGCGAAAATGGCAGTTCTTGCCCTCGGGCAAGAACTGGCGATCGCTTGATTGCTTTCTTTTTTGAAGCTGGACATTTAAAGTTGCAATTCACACGATATGCACAGCAGCGACAACATTTATATTGTATATCGGTCAAATATCGCCTCAGCTAAATATATTGAAGATTTGTACAAACTTTTTTCCAAAATCGTGTTTACAAAAACCCCGATTTATGCTATTATGCTAATCAGCGTATTTATGCGCTCAAAGCTTGTTATTATATTAACCGTTAGGGGGTTCTTACCGAATTATGAAGAATTATCAGGCTGACAGCATCCGCAACGTGTGCGTATTGGGTCACGGCGGCGAAGGCAAAACAACACTCACCGAGGCTATGCTTTTCAATGCCGGTCTTCTTGACCGCATGGGCAGAGTCGAGGATGGCACCACCACCACCGATTATGATGAAGAAGAGAAGAAAAGGCATATCTCCATCAGCACCGCTATCGCACCTTTTGAGTGGAAGGACACCAAGGTCAATTTGATTGACGCCCCCGGTTTCTTCGACTTCTACGGCGAGGTCCATGAGGCTATGGCTCTTGCCGATTCCGCTATCATCGTTTGCAGCGCCGTTTCCGGTCCCACCGTCGGCACCGAGAAGGCAATGAGCATGTGCACTAAGGCTGAGATGCCTCGTATGCTCATCGTAAACCAGATGGATAAGGAAAATGCCAACTTCGATAAGGCTATGGACGTCATTAAGGATAAGTTCGGCGTTTCCGCTGCACCCATTCAGCTCCCCATTATGGAGAAGGGCGCTTTCGTCGGTTACGTTGATCTTATAAACATGACCGCCAAAAAGTTTGACGGCAAGGCTGAAAAGGAGATCCCTGTCCCCGCTGAGCTTGCTGACCACGCTCAGGAGCTGAGAGAGGCTCTTGTCGAGGCTGCTGCGGAGTGCGACGAGGAGCTTATGGAGATCTTCTTCGAGAACATGGATCTTACCCATGATGAGCTGGTCAAGGGCATCAATCTCGGCGTTCTGTCCGGCATGCTCACTCCTGTCTGCTGCTGTGCCGCTGCTCCCAACATCGGTGTTACCACCGTTATGGACAACATTGTTAAGCTGATGCCCACCGCCAACCTCTGCAAGGCTCCTCATGCCGTCAACGCCAAGACCGGCGACGACGCTGAGGTCAAGATGGGCGGCAAGCTTGCCGCGCAGGTCATCAAGACCGTTGCAGACCCCTTTGTCGGCAAGATCTCCATCATTAAGGTTTACAGCGGTTTCATCTCTGCTGACGTTGCAGCTTATAACGCAAACGCCGAGAAGAGTGAGAAGAGCGGTGCTGTCTACATGATGCGCGGCAGCAAGACCATTCAGATCGACAAGCTTGTCGAGGGCGATATCGGCGCAATGGCAAAGCTGCAGTTCACCAATACCGGCGACACGCTCACCGATGCTGCCGACCCCGTTAAGTTTGACGCTATTGATTTCCCCGCACCCTGCATCAACCTTGCAGTAACCGCAAAGAAGAGCGGCGAAGAGGATAAGGTCTTTGCAGGTCTTAACCGCCTCACCGAGGAAGATCCCACCATGCGCATCGAGCGCAACGCGGAGACCGGCGACGTACTCGTCTGCGGTCTTGGCGAGATGCATATCGACGTCATCTGTGCAAAGCTTCGCAACAAGTTCAAGGTAGAGGCTGCCCTCTCCGATCCTCGCATCCCCTATCGTGAGACCATCCGCGCAACTGCCGAGGCCGAAGGTAAGCATAAGAAGCAGACCGGCGGCGCAGGTCAGTTCGGTGTTGTTCAGATAAGGTTCGAGCCGTTGCCCGATGGCGACTTCGAGTTTGTCGACGCTATTGTCGGCGGCGTTGTTCCCAATCAGTTCATTCCCGCCGTTGAAAAGGGTCTTGTTGAGGCTATGAAGAAGGGCGTTCTTGCCGGCTATCCTATGATCGGCGTTAAGGCCACCCTGTATGACGGCAAGTACCATCCCGTCGATTCCAAGGAAGTTGCGTTCAAGTCCGCTGCCCGCCTTTCCTATAAGGCTGCCTGCGCAAAGGCCAACCCCGTACTTATCGAGCCGATTTACAGCTACTACATTACCGTTCCCACCGATTACATGGGCGATATCATGGGCGATATCAGTCGCCGCCGCGGTCGCCTCATCGGCTCCAACCAGCTTGCCGACGGTCAGACCGAGATCATCGCTGAGGCTCCTCTCTCCGAGATGTTCAAGTACGCTACCGACCTTAGGTCCATGACCCAGGGTCGCGGTTCCTTCCGCAGTGAGTTCGTCCGCTATGAGGACGTACCCGGCAACGTTGCTCAGAAGATCATCGAGAACGCCAAGAAGGAAGAGGACGAGGAGGAGTAAGCCTCTCCCCTATTCCCACCGTCAAGTTACATCAAAGCCCGGCTCCGCTTGGAACCGGGCTTTTGTTTTGGCTTTTATTGAATTAAAGGGTTTAATTAAATCAGCTTTAAATACAGTACGACTTCATTATCCCGCCTGTTTCGGTAAATGTAACCGTCGCTTTCAAATCCGAGCTTTTTATGCAGCTCAATACTTGCGGTATTATCGCATCGCACCTGATCGAGTATGAGCTTATATCCTTTTGAAGAAGCATATTTCTGCAGCAGCACTATGCCTTCAAAGGCATAGCCAGACCACGGACAAAGCCCGCAATTTTGCGGGCTTTGCTGCGTCTATCATGCTGTGGATCAAAGCCGAAAGTTCGGTGTAGACAGATGCCCCCAGCCGGTGGAGGATGGTCGCTATCTTTTTCATGTTCTGAACAGCAGCAGTAAGCAGGCATTGCTCCTCGACTTTGGCAAGCCCCCGCATGCGGCAGTATCTTTCGCCGTGTAGTTCTTTGGATTCAGCAAAGCTGCGCTCGATAGTCTCTTTTCGGCGGCTGTAGATCTTCTTCCCAATATCCGAATGGGTGAATTCGTATGCTTCATCCTTGTAGTCCTCCCATATGTGACGTCTCAGGCTCTTGGTCGTTTGTTTGGCTGTCAGACACTCTTCTCTTCTCGGACAGTTTGCGCATCTTCCGTTCCTGCACTTGTATTCCCTGTAGCCGTTCCTGTCTGTCGTCACGTATTCGAGGTAGTTCCTTTCAGGACATATGTATACGTCCCATTCCTTCAAATAAACGAATTTGTACTTGCCGTATTTTCCCTTCTGTTGGCAGCCTCTTCGTTTCCCCATTGCTGCGTCCAATCCCATGTCGTGAAGGTATTTACATATCGGAGAAGTATTGTAGCCCGCGTCCAATCCGACTGCGAAGGTTCGGAACCCGAATTTGTTTATTTGATAGTTCAATCTCTCAAGATAAGGCTTTACGTCGTTTACGTTCCCGGGTGTAACATATGTGTCTGTGATTATGTTGTAGTTTGAATCGACCGTTCTGTGATCCAAATAGAAGAATCCGAGAGGCTTCCCGTCCCTGTGCATATATCCGCTTTCGGGATCGGTAGTTGACTGTTTGATCTTCTTTGTCTCTCCTGTTACGCCTTTATCACCCTTATCGTCATCAAAATAATCTTCGTTATCATCATCGTCGGGCTTTACGGGTGTATCCTCTTCGAACTTCAAAGGCTTTTTTCCATGTGCCGCTCTGTCCTCGTTTATCGCCTTATTGAGATCGTCTATGTAATCCTGCGATTCCTTCTTTACTTCTGCTTCCGTGTACTTGTTCTTGTTTGCACTTGCCTTTAGATGTGTGCTGTCGCTGTAAAGTATCTTGCCGTCAGCAAGACCGTGGGCTATCGCCTGCCTTAATATCTCATCGAATATCCTCCTCGGAATATCCGTACCGTTGAACCGCCTTATCCTGTTCTGCCAGATCACGCTTGCGTCGGGTATCTTGTCCGTAATGCCATATCCCAAGAACCAACGGTATGCCATATTGACCTTTACTTCCTCAA
>CALEPU010000267.1 GCA_937913075.1 uncultured Clostridia bacterium | reverse complement strand
CTTCCCCTATCACAGCCCCCGTATCGGCCGCCTTGAGGTCGTGCGTCACGGCGTCGTTCGCCGCGCTAAGCTGTATTACATCCGCGATCGCGTGGGTAAGGCCGCCAAGATCAAGGAGCGCATCGTCGTCAAGTAATCAAGTCTGCATTTCCCCCGACGCCAATGCCGGCGTTGGGGGTATTTTATATTAAGGGCGCCCGCCCTGCGAATTCAAGAGGTTTAGGCAATGAGCGAAAGAACTGTCCGTTCCACTATAAATTGGTATCCGGGTCATATGGCAAAGGCAAAGCGCCGGCTTGCTGAGGAGCTGCGCCTCATCGACGTCGTCATTGAGATAGTCGACGCAAGGGCGCCGCTTGCCTGCCGCAATCCCGATTTTGAGGAGCTTTTCCGCGGAAAGCTTCGCGTGATACTGCTCAACAAGAGCGATCTTTCCTCGCCGCAGGCCAATAAGCAATGGTCAAAATACTTCGCCAAGCAGGGCCTTCATCGAAAAGGCGGGGGAGCCGGTGCTTAAAAAATACCGCGACAAGGGCGTAGCAAAGACGCTGAGAGCAATGGTCGTCGGCATACCCAACGTGGGCAAATCGACCTTTATCAACAAGCTCGCCGGCGTTACAAAGGCGACGACGGGCGATAAGCCGGGCGTCACCCGCGGCAAACAGTGGGTCAAGATATCCCCCTATCTCGAGCTAATGGATACTCCCGGGCTTCTGTGGGCAAGGCTTGAAGAAAAAAGGCTCGCAAAGCATATCGCATATATAGGCTCCATTCGCGACGACGTTATGGATATTGAGGAGATAGCGGGGCTGTTGCTGCTCGATTTGATGGAGCTCTGCCCCAAGGAGCTGTTTGCAAGGTATCCTAAGCTTGCGGAAGTCGACGTCGAAGCCTTCGACCCCGAAGATAATTCCGTCCTCACCGCAGTGCTCGAAGCCGTGTGCCGCAGCAGGGGCTTCATACTCTCCGGAGGCATATTCGATACCGAGCGCGCCGCAAGGATAGTCCTTGACGAGTACCGTTCCGGCAAGATCGCCAAGCTCGCCTTGGAGCTGCCGCCCGAGGAAGCGGCGCCCGATACGGCAGACGCGGCGAAGGGCTCCGGCGAGGAGCTTTCCTTCGAGCTTCCGGAGGAGGTCTGATATGCCTAAAATTCCCGAGCAGCAAAGGCTTTTTGCAATGACGGAGTATGAGCGTCCTCTTTGGGAAGAAGGGCTTATCGTCGCCGGCATGGACGAGGTCGGCAGAGGTCCGCTCGCGGGGCCGGTCGTTACCTGCTGCATCATAATGCCGCCTGAGCCTTTGATAGAGGGCGTCAACGACTCCAAAAAGCTTTCGGAGAAGAAACGTGAGACGCTCTACGACAGGATATTGGAGACAGCCGTCGCCTGCGGTATCGGCATGGCGGACGAAAAAACGATAGACGATATAAATATTTTAAACGCGACTAAGCAGGCGTTCGCGCTTGCTTATAAGGATATGAGCGCGGAATGCGATACAGTGCTCGTGGACGCGGTCAAGGATCTTGATATACCATGCCGTCAGCAGCCGATAATCCACGGCGACGCGCTTTCTTATTCCATAGCCTGCGCCTCCATAATCGCAAAGGTCACAAGGGACAGGCTGATGGTCAAGCTTGACGAGGAGTATCCGGGATACGGCTTTAAAAAGCACAAGGGCTACGGCACCGCAGAGCATATCGCAGCGATAAGGACGATGGGTCCGTGTCCTATACATCGGCGCAGCTTCATTAAAAACTTTGTCGAAAAATGAGCGGCAGAACGCAAAAGAGAAAAACGGGGGATAGGGGCGAGCGCAGGGTCGCTCTGTATCTGATGCTTCGAGGTTACCGCATATTAGAGCGCAACTGGCAGTATCGGCATAAAGAGGTCGATATCATCGCCAGGCGCGGCAGGGTGATAGCCTTCGTCGAGGTCAAGACGAGGATGGCTCCCTCGGCGGCAAGCCCGCAGACTGCGGTAACAGCCGCAAAGCGGAGCAATATCGTCGCCGCGGCGGGCGCTTATGCCCTGCTGCATGACGTTTCTCGCCGGACTATAAGATTTGATATTGCCGAGGTCACGCCGAAAGGAGTCAATTATATAAAAAATGCCTTTTGCAAATGAAAGGTTTGTGGTACAATAGCCGTAGGAGCATACGGCTTTTATTATTTCATAAGGGAGCACGGTCTTAAATGTTCAACTGTCAAGATAAAAAAACGCTGACGGCGCTTTCGGCTCTGCTGGCTCTGCTGCTTGCCGCGCTCGCGGTCTGCGGCTGTGCACGTACAACGGCCGTCATTGAAAACGGCGATTTCGAGCAGGATAGCGCTTCGGGCGTTCCTTCCTCATGGTCGGCAAATCTCTACTATGAGGACTGCGCCTCGGTCGGTATAGCCTCGGATGCTGCCTACGGCAGCGTCGCCCGAATTACCGCCTCCGAGCCAAACGACGCAAGGCTATGCCAGACCGTTAAGGTCTCGCCCAACACGGCGTACACCCTTTCCTGTATGGTGAGGACGAGCGGCGTTGAGGGCGGCGCAGGCGCAAACGTCGGCGTCTACGGCGTACCCGTTTCATCGGAAGGAGTGTACGGCGACAGCGATTGGCAAAGGGTCGAGCTTACAGGCAGGACCGCGGAGGGGCAGACGGAGCTTGTTGTCTCTGTCGGCATTGGCAGCCACGGCGCTCTCGCTTCCGGCGAGGCTTGGTTTGACGGCGTTTCGATAGCGCCCGCAAATGACGTCGAGGGCATAGTTTCCTTCGGTTCCGCTTCGCCTGACGCGATCAATACCGAAAAAACGACGGGCGGCGGGCTGTTTCCAACGGCGAACATTTTAAAGGGCGCCGCTGCGGCGACCGCTGTAATGCTCGTTATCTGGCTGCTGCACCTCTCGTTCGCCAAAAAACCGTATAAAGCATTTGAAAAAGGAAAAGGCAAAACGGCAGCCGTAATAAGCATACTGCTGCTTGCGCTTGCTGTAAGGGTAGCGCTTTCGCTCATTTTCTACGGTCATAAGACCGATATCAACTGCTTCGTATTATGGGGCAAGCGCATAGCCGAGCACGGCGCGGCGGAGTTCTACGGCAAGCTCGTCACCGAGAACGGAGTAACCTCCTTCGCCGAGAACTGGTGCGATTACCCTCCGGGATATATGCTCGTTCTCGGACTGATGTATAAGATCGGCTCGCTGTTTAACGCCTCTGCGGACGGCTACGCTCTTTGTATCAAGCTGCCCTGTATAATAGCCGATCTTGCCTGCGCGTACCTTGTATACGCCTACGCAAAGCGCCGCATGCGTTTCGGCGCGGCGCTCACGCTTATGTCGCTCGTCGCCTTCTGCCCCGTGATAGCATACGTCTCTTCCGCATGGGGGCAGATAGATCAGGTGCTTGCACTGCTGCTCCTTTTGCCCATACTGCTGCTTTATGAGCGCAAACCCATTTGGGCGGGGCTCGTTTACGGCGCTGCGATAATAATCAAGCCGCAGGCGCTTATGGCGGGTCCGCTGTTTGCGGCGGCATACCTCATTTACGTTTTCAAGGGCTCTCCCTATAAAAAGCTTACCCTCAAAAAGGGCAGAGCAAGGCTTCTGATGTTCAGATCCGATACCGTTGGGCTGCGCCTTGCCGAGACTGCGCTCGCAGTCCTCGCCGCCGTTGCGGTGATATTTATCGTATCAGCGCCGTTCCGCGGCGATCAGCCTTGGTACTGGCTTATCAACAAGTATTACGGCACGGCGACGTCCTACGATTACGCAACTGTAAACGCCTACAACTTCTGGGCGCTCATCGGCGCAAACTGGGCGAAAACGAGCACTCCCTTCATGGGGCTCACCTATGGAAAGTGGGGTACCGTTTTCATGGCGGTTTCCGTCGTGCTCTCTATATCGGCATACGTTTTCGCCGCTCTAAAGCACAAAAGCTGCAAGGGCGCTCTGCCGCTCACGATGGCGTTCATGTTCGCGGGCATCTTCACCTTCGGACATTATATGCACGAGCGTTATATTTTCCCCGCGCTGCTGCTCCTTGTGTTCGCGTACATCTTCTATAACGACCGCAGGATCCTCTGGTCGTATATGCTGTACTCGGCAACGATACTCGTCAACTGCCTTGCCGCCTTCTATTACTCCTATATGTTCGACGTATATAAGGTGACGGGCGACGGCGGCGCGATATTCGATTACGACCTCATCAAGGTCTGCTCGGCGGCAAGCATAGTGGCTTTCCTGCTTTTGACCTACGTCACGTTCGATCTCGTTATCCGCAATAAGCCTCTGCGCGGCTATAACGGCTGAGCGGGAGCGTGACCGCGTAAAATTAAACGCCTTGATCGGTGCGGAGGAAGCCCTCCGCACCGCGTTTTTTTCTCCGATACGGCAAAAATTATTAAGAAATTCTTACAAATTTGGCAATGGACTTGCCATTTTAAATATATGTGGTATTATATTAAAGTAAGAACTCTGCCCTTTTGCGGGCGGAGGGAGGTCAATGTGAAAGGCTTTATTAAATCCGCACTGTCACTTTTGCTCGTTCTGACGCTTGCTTTTACCTGCATTACCGCTATTGCTTCGGGTAATGAACAGGTGCTTACCGAGCAGTTTGACACCGCCGCGGCAGGCTCCGCGCTGCCCGCAGGGTGGAGCTTCCACTCCTATCAGGAGGAGTATTGCGCCAACCCCGGCGCATCATATGCACGCATAGTTCCCGTTGCGGAGGCAGGCTTGCCCGATGGCTCGTTCTCCTCCGAAATAAGGGGCAACGTGCTCTGCATCACCGCCTCAGTCGATGACGACGCGGCGGTCTATCGTACGATCGCGGTAGAGCCCAATACCGTTTACAGGCTCTCCTGCTATATCAAAACCTCCGGAGTTAGCGGCGGAGAGGCGGGCGCAAACATTGCCCTGAGGGAGATCATCGCAAGATCCTCCGGCGTTTTCGGCGACAGTGATTGGCAGTACGTCGAGCTTGTCGGCGTGACCTCGGCAATTCAGCAGCAGCTCACCGTCTCATGCCGATTAGGCGGTTACAGCGCCGTTGCCTCCGGCGAGGCTTGGTTTGACGGCTTCAAGGTCGAAAAGCTCACCGGTTACACCGGCGAGACCGTAAGCTTCTATGCCGCAGACACGGACTCTCAGGATAACAGCGGCTCCGAAACGGGCTCGACAGCCAAATACGTGGTCATAGCCCTCGTCTTCGCTGCGATAGTTTTCGCACTCGTCGCGCTCACGGTATTTCTCGGCAGGAAGGGCAATAAGCCTGCCGCTCCCGAAAGCTCGGCCCGCGGCGGCAAAAAATGCGGCGATGCAGAGGCAGAGCGCACGCGCCGCAGCTCGATACTCGATAAAATCAAGGGCAAGTCCATATTCGATCTTGACTGCACGGAGCTTCCGCAGCCGACAGACAACAAGCTCAGGTTTTCAAAGCTCGACTGGATATTCGTTACCGTGCTCACGGTCGTTTACGGCGCGGTCGCGCTCTTCCGCCTCGGCACTACGAATTTTCCCGAGAGCTCATGGTCGGCAAACACGGGCGATAGCATCAGGATAGAATTTGCGGAGCCGAGCGTCATTTCGGACGTTTGGCAGAACGTGGGGCTGAGCTACTGCAAATATTCGCTTACCACGGACGACGGGCAGACGATCGCCCTTTCCGAAAAGGATTCCGCTACCTATTGGCAGATATTCCGCTGGAAGAGGCTTGGCGGCACGGCACAGTCCACCGCCACGACGGGCGTTACGCTTACGGTAAACGGCGGCGATACGAGCCGCGCAAATGAGCCGGATCTCATGCTCAACGAGCTTGTATTCTTCAACGATAAGGGCGAGGTCATACAATGTACCGCTAACGGAGCAGAGGCTCTCTTTGACGAGCAGACCACCGTGCCCGATCATCCCGGCTTCTTCACGGGGATGTACTTTGATGAGCTCTATCACGGGCGAACCGCTTATGAGAACATCAATAACCTTTCCGTTTACGAGTGGACCCATCCGCCTCTCGGCAAGCTGCTCATTGCCCTCGGCATACTGATTTTCGGCATGAATCCCTTTGGCTGGCGCATTGTCGGCACCTTCATCGGCATTGTAATGGTGCCGCTGTTCTATTGCCTTGCAAAGCGCCTTTTGAAGCGTCCGCAGCTCTGCCTGCTTGCCACAACGCTCTTCGCTTTTGACTTCATGCACTTTGCGCAGACGAGGATCGCCACGATAGACGTATACGCGCTGTTCTTTACACTGCTGATGACTTACTATATGTATCAGTTCATTTGCACCGATATAGGCGACAGCGCGGGTAAAATGCTCAAGCCCCTTGCGCTCTCCGGCCTTTTCTTCGGGCTCGGCTGCGCCAGCAAGTGGACCTGCATCTATACCGGCGCCGCGCTTGCGCTGCTCTTCTTTACAAAGCTCGTTTCGCTGCTCGTAAAGAGCGCAAGGCTTGCCGCCTCCAACGGAGAGCTTGCCTATATCAAGCGCCGCATGCGCAAGCGCGCCTTCGAGCTCTGCCTATGGTGCGTGATATTCTTCATAGTCTTGCCCGTGCTTATTTACGGCGCATCCTACTTCCGCTATTATACCGCGCAGTGGAAGCCCGCGGCGCAGGCCAAGGCGCTCATGGCCGATCCCTCACGCGGAGCAGTCGTTTCCGAAGTGGAGCTTACCGTGAGCGAGGCCGCAGACGCTTACGTCAAGGGCGTAATTAAAGTCCAGAACGATATGTACAACTACCACAGCAAGCTCAATTCCGAGCATAAGGCCTCGTCCCCGTGGTGGATGTGGATATTCAATCTGCGTCCCACATGGTTCTACGTAAGCGAAAAGCTGCCTAACGGCAACATAGGCACGATAAGCACCTTCGGCAATCCCGCGGTTTGGAATATCTGCGCTCTGGGGACCTTTGCGCTAATAGTGCTCATACTGCTCAAAAAGCATCGGTTCACCGGAGAGGCATACTTCGTTTTCGTCTGCATGGCTTCGTCCCTGCTGCCTTGGGTGTTCGTCACAAGGAGCACTTACGCCTACCACTACTTCTCGACCGTGCCGTACATTATCCTCGCCTCGGTGTATCTTTTGAAGCATATCGAGGATATGAACGATTACCGCCTCAACGAGGAGGGTCTGCCCGCAACCCTTATCCGCAGGCTCATTCCCAAGCTCAAATACATCTGGATGGTGCTTGCCGTAGTGCTGTTCGCGCTGTTCTATCCCGTGATATCCGGCCTTGAAGTCCCCACCGAGTATATAACGATGCTCCAATGGGTACCCTACCGCAAGTTTGAGATATTGAACGACGACGGCAGTGTCAAGCGCACCCTCAGAATGGGCTGGACATTCCTCGGCTACGGCGATTGACGGGCTTTATCAAAGGGGGTTAACGATGGAAAACAAAAACATCTCCGCCTCTGCGGAGCAGACAGAAGTCATACAACAAAAGCCTCAAAAGGGCAAGAGCCTTTTGCAGCTCATAAAGTTTGCGATAGTAGGCGCGAGCAATACCCTTGTCGATATGATAGTCAATACGGTGCTCACTTTCCTGCTCAACCTTGTGACGGGCGGCGGTTGGATAGTTTACTTTTCCAAGGCAGTCGGCTACTGCTGCGGCATACTTAACAGCTACTTTCTAAACAGCAGATGGACCTTCCGTGAGGAACACCGTCGGGACAGGAGGGAGAAAATGAGCTTCGTCGCGGTCAACATAGCGGTGCTGCTCATATCCTTCGTGCTGATATACGTATTTAAAAATCTTCTGCACCTGAACGATTGGTGGGAGGGACTCGCCCTGCCGGAATGGCTCAAAAGGATAGTCGCCGGCGATCTGTTCTGCTCGCTCGTCTCAACCTGCATCTGCATTCCGGTCAACTTTGTTTTGAACAAGCTCTTCGTCTTCAAGGGCGGAAAGAAAGCGGAGGAAGCATAATTTGCTCGCAAAGCTTACAAGCTACGGCCTTATAGGCATACAGGGATGTCCCATCGACGTCGAGGTGGATATCTCCTACGGTTCACAGCGCGTCGACACAGTCGGTCTGCCCGACAACGCCGTTAAGGAGTCGAAGGAGAGGGTACGCTCCGCGATATGCAACTGCGGCTATTCCTACCCCGATACAAGGCTGCTCGTCAACCTCGCTCCGGCTGATATCCGCAAGGAGGGTACGGTTTACGATCTGCCCATCGCGCTTGGCATATTGGCTGCGCGAGGCAGCTTCGGGCTCAATGCCGCCGACGGTTACGTTATAATCGGCGAGCTCGCGCTCGACGGTACCGTCCGCGGAGTGAACGGCGTACTGCCCATGATGATCGACGCTTACGAGCGCGGCTACCGTAAGGTGATGGTCCCGGCTGATAACGCAAAGGAGGCGTCCTGCGTTGCGGGGCTCGAGGTATATCCTGTGGGTCAACTCGCCGAGGCGGTTGCCCATTTCAAGGGCTTCTGCCGAATTGAGCCCATGCCCGAGTACGTTTGGGAGGGCAGCACGGTGAAGCCCGGCTGTGATTTCAGCGAGATCAAGGGGCAGCAGGCGGCAAAGCGAGCCGCCGAGATAGCCGTCGCGGGCAATCATAACCTTCTCATGGTGGGCAGCCCCGGCTCCGGAAAGACCATGCTTGCCCGCAGCCTGCCTACGATACTGCCCGAGCTTACCATTGCCGAGGCGCTTGAAATTACAAGGATACATTCCGTTGCGGGCGAGCTTAAAGGCGGTCTTGGCATAGTGCGTGAAAGGCCCTTCCGCGCTCCGCATCACTCGGCTTCGATACCGGCAATCGTCGGCGGCGGAACGAAGGCGCTCCCGGGGGAGATCAGCCTTGCACATTACGGCGTGCTCTTTATGGATGAGTTTCCGGAGTTCCCGCCAATGGTTCTCGAGGCGCTGCGCCAGCCCTTGGAGGACGGCGCAGTCACCATCACAAGGGCTTCCGCAAAGGCGACGTACCCGGCGGATTTCATGCTCGTCGCCGCTATGAATCCCTGCCCATGCGGCAATTTCGGCTCCAAAACGAAGGAGTGCCGCTGTACTCCCGCTCAGATCGAAAGATACCGCAACCGTATCAGCTCGCCCATACTTGACAGGCTCGATATCCATATCGAGATGACGGAGGTCGATTATACCGAGCTTACCGCCGCTGCCTCGGGCGAGTCTTCGGCGACTGTGCGCGCAAGGGTCAGCCGCGCGCGTGAGCTGCAAAGGCAAAGATACGAGGCGGACGGAATACTTTTCAACTCCCAGCTCAATACTCCGCTCATGCGAAAATACTGCCGTATGAGCGCCGAGGCGGAGCAGATACTGCATTTGGCTTACGATAAGCTGCGTCTGTCCGCGAGGGCGTACACGAGGGTGATAAAGGTCGCAAGGACGATAGCCGATATAGGCGGCAGCCCAACCATCGAGAAGCCGCACGTTTTAGAGGCAGTGCAGTATCGCGGGCTCGACGAAAAGTATTGGGGCTCATCGAGGTATTGACGACGGTGATCAAGCGCGATTACAATGAAAACGAGCGTGCGTGGCTGTGGCTCAGCCGCGTGTTCGGTGCAAACGTAAGGGCGGTAGACGCCCTGCTCCCCAAGGGTGCATCGCCCGCCGAGCTTCGCCGCGATGTGCTTTGCGGAGCATCCCTGCCAACAAGCCCCGTCGTTAAGGAAGAAAAACGCGCTTTGCTCAAAGCGAGCGCGGACGACGCTTCCATAGACAGATACGTCGATTGGCTCTGCGGCAGAGGCGTCTATGCCGTTACAAGGGAGAGCTCCGATTATCCTAAGCTGCTCGGCGAGATCTACGACCCGCCGACCGTGCTCTACGTTATCGGCAGGCTGCAAAGCGATTTAAAGCTTCCCATTGCCGTGATAGGCTCACGCAAGAGCTCCGATTACGGCATACGCATGGCGGAGTTTTTCGGCGCGGAGCTCGCAAAGCGCGAAGGCTGCGTCATATCGGGGCTTGCCGTAGGCTGTGACTCGGCGGCGGCAAGCGGTGCGCTTTCCGTCGCAGACAGCGCTTATCCCACGATAGCGGTGCTCGGCAGCGGAGTCAACGTAGTCTACCCGCAGAAGAACAGACGGCTGTATTGCGAGATAGCCGAAAGAGGCGCCGTCATCTCGGAGCTTTTGCCAAACCAGCCGCCGAGCAAGCTGAGCTTTCCTCAGCGCAACCGCATAATAAGCGGCATGGCGCGCGGCGTTCTCGTCGTCGAGGCGGGAGAGCACAGCGGCACGAGCATCACTGCGGAGTTTGCATTGGAGCACGGACGCGACGTT
>CALEPU010000266.1 GCA_937913075.1 uncultured Clostridia bacterium | reverse complement strand
GCCGGCGCCATTGACGGCGTTGAGGCCATCAGCGGAGCTACAATTTCCTTCAAAGAATTTAAAGAAGCCGTGGAGAAGGCGCTTAAAAAGGCCGCGATCACGGAATAACGGAGAGAGGACATGAAGGCTCGGAGGACGATCGGACATATTGCGCTCACAGCGTGCGCCCTGTTTTTATTGGTCGGGCTGCCGATAATGACGCATTTCAGGCCCGGCTCAGCTCAAAAAACGGACGCAGTATCGAGCGCAAGCCTCGTACTGCCCAATCAGCCCTCCGGTGATTTTATAGTGCTTATAAATACTGAAGCGCATGCGGACGCCCTTGATGCATGGAGCAGCTTCTTCCGCGGAGAGGACCTTGCGGTCATATTCGATGACATACGGTGCATCACGGCGGAGGGCGACGCTGCCGGACAGCAGATGGCCGAGCGCTATCTTGCTCAGCTTCCCGAGAACCAGATGAAGCTGCGCAGCGAAAACCCCACTCTGCTCGCTTCAAAGGCCGAAGCGGGATATATCGACGTTGCGATCTTCTCACGCGAGATGGCGGATGCGTTAAAGCTTTCGCCGGACACGGCACGCGTTACCGTGATAGAGATTTCCGGGGAGGGGGATTGATATGCGAAGGCTCAATACGGTTCTCGTGGTCGGTATGCTCGTTACCTTCCTTATTCACGGGATAATGGGCGCGCTTCAAATCGCAGGTGCGGACGCCGATGCGCAGAAAACGATAGCAAGGGTATGCCTTACCTTTGTCGCGGGGCACGTTATAGTGACCTCGGTGCTGACGGCGCGTACCCTCCGCGCAAGAAGGCTTTCCGGCGCGGGCTATTTCAGGGACAACCTGCTGTTCTGGGTTCGCCGCATAAGCGGTTTTGCCGTGATCATCCCTCTTGTAATGCATCTCCTGATATTCCGCGCAGGCAACGCGGAGGCGTACAGGCTGCAGGCTTTTACAACGGGAAGGCTGATATCTCAAATACTGCTCGTCGCAGCGCTTGCGCTGCACGTGCTTTCCAACGTCAGACCGCTGTTGATATCCCTTGGGATCAGGGGTCACAGAGCGTTTGCGCTCGATCTTATGCTGGTGCTTTCCGTGCTGCTGCTGCTTTTTGCCGCGGCGTTTGCGATATATTACACGCGCTGGGCCGCGGACTGAGGTGTGACTGTGGACGGTATGCGTAAGGTAAATATAATAGGCGCGGGGCTTTCGGGGCTTTCCGCCGCGATCACTCTGGCGAGAGAGGGCATTGGGTGCAATCTCATATCGTCCCAGCCGTCCGAGCGGGCGCAGTCCGTTTTGGCGGAGGGCGGCATAAATGCGGCGCTCGATACCATGGGCGAGCACGATTCGCCCGACGAGCATTTTGAAGATACCATGCGGGGAGGCTGCCGGCTGGAGGAGGAAAGCGCCGTTCGCAGCCTGACAAGACACGCGCCTGAGGTCGTTAAAGAGCTCGTGCGGCTCGGCGTTCCGTTCCGCAGCGAAAACGGCAGGCTTATGCTTCGCAATTTCGGCGGACAGAAAAAGAAACGAACCGCGTATGCCAAAAGCAGCACCGGCAAGATGATAATGACCGCTCTCATAGACGAGGCGCGAAGGTATGAGGCGGAAGGGCTGATAGAACGCTTTCCGCATCACGAGCTGGTCGATATGGACATTCAAAACGTAAGCCTCCGCTCAGTTACCGTGCGGGACAGCTACTCCGGCGGAGGTCTTTCTTTCCCGGGCCCCGTTATACTCTGTACAGGCGGTCTGAACGGTTTTTTCGAGGGTGCAACGACCGGCACCACGCAGAATACCGGCAGTGCGGCGGCTATCGCTTTTCTTGAGGGCGTGCGGTTCGCAAATCTGGAAATGATTCAGTATCACCCGACTACGGCGCAGATCGGCGATAAACGCATGCTCATAAGCGAGGCGGCGCGAGGCGAGGGCGGCAGACTGTTTACCGTGCGCAACGGCGCACGTTGGTATTTCATGGAAGAGAAGTATCCTGAGCTGAAGAACCTTATGCCGCGCGATGTGGTTTCCCGCGAGATCGCATTGCTTAATAAGGAGAGCGGCTGTACCGGCGAGGTTTTCCTCGATATGACGGGGCTCGACAGAACTGCATGGGAGGCACGCCTGTCCGATCTCAGAGAGGAGATACTTGCCTATCTGCATATCGACCCGAAGAGCACGCCCGTTCCGGTCGGCCCCGGGATACATTTCTTCATGGGCGGAATATGGGTGAACGATCTGCATGAGACCGATATAAAAGCTCTGTACGCCGCGGGCGAGGCCGCATGTAAGTATCACGGCGCAAACAGGCTCGGCGGCAATTCTTTGCTCGGCGCCATATTCGGCGGACATATTGCGGCGCGGTCGGCGGCAAAGGCTGCCGTGCCGATCGACATCGTTCCGAAAACGCTGCCCGAGGGGATCGATTCGTCCGCACAAGAGCGCAAGAAGCTTCGTGAAGCGCTGCTCTCCGGGCTTGGCATAGTACGCACGCCGGAGGCGATGGAGCAGGCGAAAGCGACGATCGAGGCGCTTACAAGGTCGGAGGGCAGCTCGGCGATAGACCGCGACCGGGCTTATTTGGGGCTTGCCATAGCAGAGTCGGCGCTGCTGCGGCGGGAAAGCCGCGGCGCCCATTACCGAACCGATTATCCCTCCTCCGACGAGGCTTATAAAAGCTTTACGCTTGCCGAGCGCGATAAAGACGGGGTCCGCGTTTTTCTTGCGCCGAAAACAAAGGAGGGTGAGCAAGCATGACCTACACCATCTCCGTTTTGCGTAAGGAACGCGGCTCAGAGGAAACGTACAGGGAGAGCTTCCTCTATGAAGCCGAAACGGAGCATGACACCGTTGCATCGGCGCTCCGCGCCCTGAATGCACGCGAACGGCTTGTAAACGCCGACGGAATTCCTGCTCGGAAGATCGAGTGGGAATGCAGTTGTCTGCAAAAGAAATGCGGCGCCTGTGCGATGCTCGTCAACGGTCGCCCGAGGCTTGCCTGCGACGCGAGGCTTTCGGAGCTTCCGAGCCTGACCGTTAAACTGGAGCCGCTTAAAAAATTCCCTACGGTCTGTGACCTCGTTGCGGACAGAAGCATCCTCTTCGAAAACCTTAAGACACTGCGGCTCTGGCTCAGGAAGGACGCCGAGCTTGCGGATAGGGATCGCGAGCTTGCCTATGCCTCCTCGGAATGCATCCAATGCGGCTGCTGTCTTGAAATCTGTCCGAACTTTTATGCAGGAGGGAGCTTCAGCGGCATGGCAAGCGTCCCCGTAACGACAAGGCTACTTGCCGAATTGCCGACCGAGGAAGCAAAGGAGATAGCAAAGCTGTACGCCGTGCACACCTTCGAGGGCTGCGGAAAATCGCTTGCCTGCAAGGACGTCTGTCCGAGGAAAATAGATACCGAAAACCTGATGGTGAACGCAAACGCGTTTGCTCTGTGGAAACGTAAAAGGAGGAGAAAAAATGATAATTAACAGCTCAAAAGTCAAGCTCGGCGTTACAGAGGCGCTCGCCCTTGTTCTGTCGCTGCTGTATGCGATAGGCATCCGCCGCTGGTTTGCGGTATGCCCGCTGATGACCGAAACCGTGATGCCCTGTCATTGGGCGGGAGAGATGCTGAAAGCGATCTCCGTGCTGCTGCTCGTGCTGTGCGCGCTGCATCTGCCGATACCCGATGCTAAGATAAAGATAGGTATGGACATTGCTCTAATAGGTCTCGCGCTGCTTGGCATGTTTGTCCCGGGCACGGTAATACGCATTTGCGGCGGCGAGACCATGGCCTGCAAAAGCGCTGCGCACCCTTGGACGCTTGCGTTTTGCGGAGCGCTGGCAGTCATACTGCTCGCGGACGTGATAGTGTACGCCTCCGCGCTCGCAAAGGAAAACCACCGCAGAAAGGATCCGAAATGAAATTCGCCCTTGCCACCGCGCTGAAAAACATCAGCAGAAAGCCGCTTCGCTCCGTTATGATGGCTGCATTGACGCTGCTTCTGTCGCTCGCGGTCTTTGCCGGCGGCTTTACCGTAACGAGCCTTCGGCGCGGACTTTCCGCATATCAGGCGCGGCTCGG
>CALEPU010000265.1 GCA_937913075.1 uncultured Clostridia bacterium | reverse complement strand
TAGTTTACAGGATAAATCACTCCTCGCACGTGGGCTACGTGCCTTGGGGTCTTGACGCAACGATAGACAGCGGTCGGATAGACTTTAAGTGGAGCAACAACACCGACCACAACATCTACGTCTTCATGTGGGTTGATACGAAAAAGCAGCTCGTTTGCTGTGAGATATGGGGCGAGCCCTTCCCCGACGAGTTTGACTATATTGATTTTTATGCCGAATTCATTGAGGATATCGAGCCCTCCGAGCCCGAGTACATCGTTAAGGAAGCCCTCACCGCTCCCCACTGGTACCTTATAAACGCCGCCAAGACGGGGCATAAATACGAGTCCTTCAAGCAGTATTACAAGAACGGCAAGCCCGTCGGCGCCCCCATTCGCGTGGCCTCCTCGGAATACAAAATGCATCCCGTCAGATACGCAGTCTGGGCGGGCTTTGACAGGGATTCGGACGTGCTGCTTCCCGATAACAGGGTATCGCGTCCGGAGGATTAAGGCTCACTGCTTTGTCCTCGGCTTGAAAACAAGCGCGAATACATAACCGAAAACGACTGCTGCGGCAATGCCTGCGGCGGTCGCTTTTATTCCTCCGGTGAGAGCGCCAAGCAAGCCGTCCTCTGCCGCGCCCTCTATCGCGCCCTTACCGAGCGAGTAACCGAAACCGGTAAGCGGCACAGTCGCGCCCGCTCCCGCGAGTGTGACAAGCTTGCCGTAAAAGCCTATCCCCGTGAGCACAACTCCCGCCGTTACGAAGATCACGAGCACCCTTGCGGGCGTCAGCCTTGTCAGGCTTATTAGTAGCTGACCTATCGCGCAGATCGCTCCTCCTATCAAAAATGCCCAAAGATACTGCATAAAGCTGCTCATTTCTCCCCCATCCTTTCTATCACAGCGGCATGCGCTATGCCCGGTATGCTCTCGCCTTGAAGACTTGAAACCGCGCTTTGCAGCGCCCCTGTCGCCAGGAACAGTATGCGCCTGTACCTGCCGCTGTCAAGCTCGGGCAGTATATGCGAGCTCAGCACTGTCGCCGCGCATCCGCAGCCGCTTGCGCCGCAGACTGCGTTCTGCTCCTCCGAGAACATCAGCATGCCGCAGTCGGTGTGCACCTTCTCGATATCGTATCCCCTCGCGCGGCAAAGCTCATACAGCATCTCGGTGCCGAAGCTGCCGAGATCGCCCGTGAAAATCGCGTCATAGCAGTCCGGCTCTATGCCGTTCTCATCGAGATTGGCGCAGATCGTCGATGCGGCAGCAGGCGCCATTGCAGCGCCCATGTTTGCTGCGTCGGTTATGCCGTAATCCATAACGAGCCCGATCGTACCGCCGGTAACTGCGGCGTGTGAAAAGACCTCTTTATTAAAGCTCACGCCATAAGGCACGAGCGCAAGCGCGCCGGCGCCCGTAACTGTGCGCTGCGAGGTAGGCGAGGCGAGCGTGCCCATCTCCAAGGGGTAACGGAACTGCCTCTCGACGGACGAAAAATGGCTGCTCGCCCCGCAGACCGCGAGCTCGGCAAAGCCTCCGTCTATCAGCATTGAGGCTGTGATAAGCCCCTCCGCAATGGTCGAGCAGGCGCCGTAAAGTCCTATGAACGGTATCCTCAGTTCTCTTGCGGCAAATCCCGCGGAGATTATCTGGTTTAAAAGATCGCCTCCCATGAAAATGTCGGCGTCCTTGGGCTCCTTTTCTATTTTGCTAAGCGCCAGCCTGACCGCGCTTTCGAGCATACGGCTCTCCGCCTGCTCCCAACTGTCGAGCCCCAGCGTATCGTCACGGCAGATCGTATCGAATTTTTTGCCCAACGGACCCTGTCCCTCCTTCTCGCCCACAAAGGAGCCGGAGGAGACTATCCTCACCGGACTTGCGAGCCTGAAGCTGCGCTTGCCTGTCTTTTTGTTCATATCATATTGCTCCGAATTGAAACTTGCAGGAGCTTTCCTGCTTAAAAGTATTATTCGCTTCTGCCGCGCCGAATATGCGGAGTATTGCGCAAATTAAAAGCCCCGTCGAAAACAACGGGGCAAGTGCCGTTAAATTATAAATACCGCTTACTTCAAGATATCCGCATACCTTTTTGCAGCCTCTGTGATAAGAGAATATTCGCCGTTTTCAATATGGGTCTTGTTATAGAGCGATCCGCTTATACCGAATGCGACCGCACCGGCGTCATAAAACGCGCGGATATTCGCATGATCGAGCCCGCCGACAGCCGCCATGGGAATATGCGCGAGCGGAGCTTTGATCTGCTTAAAATACTGCACTCCCATGGTGCCTGCCGGAAACACCTTGACAATATCGGCGCCGAATTCGTAAGCCCCTGCGATCTCCGTCGGAGTGAGCGCGCCGGGTATCGAGACCATGCCGAGGCGCTTTGCTTGGGCAATTACACGCCCGTCCGTATTGGGCGCAACGAAGAAGCTCGCTCCCGCTTCAAAAGCGGCGTCAAGCTGCTCTGTTTCGAGCACTGTGCCCGCGCCGACGACCGCGTCCTGCGGCAGACAGCGCACAAGCTCCTTTATGCATTCGACCGTTTTTTCAACGGGAAGAGTCTTGACAAAAGCCGCCTCGAAAGCCCTTACGCCGCCTTTATAGAGCGCGAGCGTAGCCTTAACGAGCCGATCGCCGTAAAGCCCGCGCGAAATGGCGATGAGCTTTGAGCTTTTTATAATATCGAGCGTGCCGGTGAGTTTATCCATTGGCTTGTCCTCCCGATGATCAAAGCATGCCCGCAAAGCCGTTTTGGCGCAGCGCCTCATAGACGACTATTGCGACGGAGTTTGAAAGATTTAACGAGCGTCTGTCAGGCAGCATGGGAATTCTTGCGGCATACTGCATACGGCTTTCGAGTATTTTGGGACCAAGCCCCGCTGTCTCCTTGCCGAAAACGAGGAAATCGCCCGGGCGGTACGCCAATTCGGAATAGCTCCTCTGCGCATGCGTGGTGTAAAGGAAGAAACGCGCGCCGGGGTTAGCTTCTTCTACCTCGGCAAAGCTGTCGTAATAAAAGAGCTCGAGATCCTTCCAATAATCAAGACCCGCTCGTTTTAAGTATCGGTCGTCGACTGAAAAGCCGAGCGGGCGAACGAGATGCAGCCTGCACCCCGTAACGGCGCAGGTCCTTGAAATATTGCCGGTGTTTTGCGGTATCTCCGGCTCTACCAGTACGATGTTAAACATAGCTATATTTTAACACCGTAAAATAAATAATCAAGTGATATCGCGGCTTATATTAATTAACCTGCCAATGCGCGGATCAGCGGTCGGAGGCTTCTCCTATGCAGCGAAGCTTATCGAGGTACACCTCGCACAGCTCCTTTGCGTATTCTGCGTCACGGCTGCCCGCAACAACGCGCATTACTCCCCGCTCCTCGCAGGGAGAAACGGTTACCCAGCCCGTATCAAGCTTGAGCTTTAAGCCCTCCGCGATATCCGATACGCTCTCCCCCTCCGTCTCGATGATGCGGCGAAGCATTGCTCCCGTCGCTCTTGCGGGAGAAGAGAATTCGGCTGCGCGTCTTTTGCAGAGCGGCAGCTCCTCATAGCCGGATTGCAGTACGCCTTTTGAAAAGAGCTCGCAAAGCTTGATTATGGTCTGCTCGGGCTCTAAAAGAGCCGGAACATAAATGCCCTTGTCTGCGGCAAAGCGTCTGCGCGAGGCGGCGTCCTCAGGCGCGGCGACGCAGACAACGCCCGAGCTTTTTAGGTACTCCTCCGTTGCAGCGTCCGTGTCAAGAGGCATCGGCGCATATTTTTCCTGCGCATCCGCCGCGATAAGTGCAAGCAGCGAATAATGGTCTAAAACCGTATCGGGAGCGATAAGAGCAGTGATATGCTCGCTGTCGCTCACGAGCAAAGAGAGCGTGTCGGCTCTTTGCACCGGCAACAGTTTTTTACCGTCGTAAGCGCAGTCGACACGCCAGCCGAGTCGAAGCATTACCGAAGCAATATCATTGCAGACCTCACGGGGAGCGTTTAAGAAAATGTGTCTCGGCTCTTTTCCGAGGAGCTCGGTATCGACATATCGTGAAAGCTCCGACCGCATCAAAAGCTCGCCGCCGGTAACGCCGCGAATTATGCCGAGCTCGCCTTGCGTTGCGGGCTTATGCTCTCCGCAGGATAGCGCCTTCTCTACGGCTCTGACGGTATCGCGCGGGGCTTCTATGCCCTTACCGTCATAAAGGACAACGCAAGCCTGCCTTTCTTCCCCGGCGCTGACGTACACGCCGCCCGAGGCTCCTGTTTGCCTTATAACTGCGGCAAAAGCCGGTTTGCTGCAATGCTCTGCCGCAAGCGCATCCACGCCGACGGACGCTGTACCGGCGGCAAGCGCGGCTTTTAAAATAACGCTCTGCGCACTGCCGTCGCAGCCGATGCACAGCTCAGCGGGAAGCTTAAAAAGCGAGGCATGAGCAGCGCCGAGCCTGACGGCAGCTTCGGGGGTAAGCAAGCCGTCGGCGCTGCCGCGAAAGCCGCTGCCGCACGGGCTGATGCGATAGCTCTGTCCCCACACGATATTGTTTTCGACCCTCTCACCCTTGCCTGCGGTCTTATTGGGCCAGATAAGCACCTCGGGGCAGACTGTCGCGCCTGCCTGAACGACGGAACCCGCGCCTATCACCGCGCCCTCGAACACCGCGGTATCGGCTTGCAGCACAGCCTTTTCGCACACTGCCGCGCCGCGCACCTCTGCTCCTCTGCCTATAACCGCATTATTGAAAACGACCGCACGCTTTACACTGCTTCCCTCTTCAAGCCTTGCGCCGCTGCAAATGACCGAATAAGGCTCGACCTTGGCATAAGCACCGATCTGCGCCGAACTGCCTATATAGCAGGGCGGAACGAGCTTTGCCTTGTTTGAGACGACAGCCCCCGCCTCGATATAAACGCCTTCGCGCTCCTGCGCTTTTGCGGTAAAGGCAAGCCTGCCGTCGAGCATATCCCTCTGCGTTCTTAAAAGGTCGCGCACGCTGCCAATATCGCTCCAATAGCCCTCGTGAAGCCAGCCGTGTATCGGGGAGCCTTTTTTGAGCAGTGCGGGAAACACGTCCTTTGAAAAATCAAGCCGTGTATCCTCGGGCAGCTCTTGCAGCACTCGAGGCTCTATCAAATAAATTCCCGTATTCGCAAGGTCGCTGAACACCTCCCGGGGAGGGTTTTTCCTTAAACTCCTTGATAAAGCCCCTGCCGTCCACCACCGCGATGCCGTACTCGCAGGGCTCGCTGACCCTTGACAGCACGACCGTGACGCTTGCGCCGGAGGCAGCATGCGCTTTTCTTGCCGCCGTGATATCGATATCCGTCAAGCCGTCACCGCTCATAACGAGCACGGTTCCTTTCAGCCCGTTGCCCAATGCGCTTTTAACGCTGCCGGCAGTGCCGAGCCTTAAAGACGGCGACCTGTATTTAACGTGAAGCCCAAAGTCCCGCCCGTCGCCGACGGCTTTTTTGATCTCGCCGCCCATATATCCTATGGCGACAGTAACATCATCCAGCCCGTGCCTTTTTAACAGCTCCAAGGTATAAAAAAGGGTCGGCTTGTTCAAAAGAGGCGCCATTGGCTTGGGCATAGTGCAGGTGATGGGGCGCAGTCTTTTTCCCTCGCCTCCGGTGAGGATGATGGTATGCATTAAAAAATACCGCCTTTCATACGATTTCAGCGGTATTAGTATGCTGCCCGAGCACGGCTGATATTCAAAGCCCATGCTCGGGCAAAGCGATTTTTCGATTATTGTATCATATCGGCGATGGTTTTTATCAGAAGCCTATGCCGTAATAATAGTTGTTTGACTCTATCGTGGCATAATACTGGGTGTATGAAGTCCAATAGTAGCCGAGCGAAGCCGCTCTGTAAAACAGCACCTTTTTGGGAAGCGTTGCGCCGTGCTGCTGGAAGACGTACCTTGCGCACTCCATTGCGAGCTGCGAAGGCGTTACGTTATCAAGCGCTCCCTCGGGATAGAACTGACCGCTCTGATAGATAACGCCGCTGACGGTATTGGGAAAAGCACCCGAGGTGTTTTTGACCCTGTTAAGGACTACGCTTGCGATGGCGCGCAGCCCTAATGAGGAGCTGCCGGGGCCCTCCTTGGTAATGAGCTTTGCCACGAGCAATACATCAGCATCTGAG
>CALEPU010000264.1 GCA_937913075.1 uncultured Clostridia bacterium | reverse complement strand
ACACCTTCCCCTCTGTAGGGGAAGGGCAGCAAACGGGCTTTGTCATCAAGCTGAGCGCGGCTGCAAATCAAATTTGCTCCGCGCTCTTTTTTTAGCCTTGTGCGGTGCATTCTTAATGCTTATCACTGTTGATCGGCTTCATTTGCACATAGCTGCGATCCAGGCGATAATGCCCACGATGACGGAGCTTGTGACGCCGTAGACGAGCACGGGCCCCGCGATTGTAAAGAGCTGCGCACCCACGCCCATGACGAGCCCCTCGCGGCGGTGCTCCATTGCGGGCGCGACTATCGAATTGGCAAAGCCCGTGATGGGTATTACCGAGCCGGCTCCCGCTACTGCGCCGAGCCTGTCGTAAACGCCGAGCCCCGTGGCGAATGAGCCGAGGAATATCATAACGACCGATATGAACGCGCCGCGGGTCTTTTCGTCAAGCGAAAACATAATGCTGCCGAGATCGCCGACGAGCTGCCCGATACAGCATATCGCGCCGCCTACCGCAAAGGCGATGATGCACTGCATGAGCGTTTTGCTGCGCGGCATGCGCTCGTTTACCATTGCAAGATATCGGGCGCGCTCGCGTTTCTCCTCGCGAGTCAGCTTTTTGTTGCCGGATGGCATTTATCAGGTCACCTCCCGATTAACTTTCATCCATATAAGTATTTGCCGCGGATGCGCTTTTTATCGGTCGTGCGAGAATTTTTTATATTTTAATGAAGCTTGCGATCCGCAAAGTGAAAAAACATAACTATATATTTTAACATTTCGCTTCCATTGGGCGGGTATGCCCTTGACTTAAAACGCGAGGTTCACTATAATGGTATAAGATGTCATTAATGTGGGTTTATTTTGGGCTCGCAGGCATATTATATATTGGAGGAAAACCGTTTTGTTTACTGAATGGTGGCATTATCTGATTTTTGCCATAGCGATAATAATATCGGTAGGTATCGGAATAGCGATAGGTTATTACTACAGGCGGAACATTGCCGAGGCGAAGACTGCCAAGGCGGAGGACGCGGTCAAAAAGATGATCGACGACGCACAAAAACGTGCGGAGAACCTTAAAAAAGAGACCATACTTGAAGCGAAGGAGGAGGCCTATCGCATCAAGACCGAGCAGGAGAGGGAGAACAAGGAGCGCAGGAACGAGATCCAGCGTCAGGAGCGCCGTCTCCAGCAGAAGGAGGAGAGCTTTGACAAAAAGCTCGAGGGCATTGAAAAGCGCGAGGAGCAGCTCAATTCCCGCACTAAGGAGATCGACAAATTAGAGGCTTCCGCTCAGGAGCTCTTCAATAAACAGAAGGGCGAGCTGGAGCGCGTGGCTTCCATGACCTCCGACGAGGCGAGGACGATAATCCTCAACAACGCCGAGAAGGAGACTCGCCACGAGGCAGCGCTGATGATACGCGATATCGAGGCAAAGGCCAAGGCGGAGGCTGACCGCAGGGCGGTCAACATCATCTCCATGGCGATACAACGCTGCGCCGCGGATCATGTTGCGGAGACCACGATATCCGTCGTATCCCTCCCCAACGATGAAATGAAGGGCCGCATCATAGGGCGTGAGGGCCGCAACATCCGCACGCTCGAGACGGCGACCGGTATTGATTTCATAATCGACGACACGCCCGAGGCGGTCATACTCTCCGGCTTCGATCCAGTGCGCCGCGAGGTTGCGAGGATCGCACTTGAAAAGCTCATTCTCGACGGGCGTATTCATCCCGCAAGAATTGAGGAAATGGTCGAGAAGGCACGCAAGGAGGTCGACAACCAAATCCGCGAGGCGGGCGAGGCCGCCATTTTCGAGGTCGGCGTACACGGGCTGCATCATGAGCTTGTACGTTTGCTCGGCCGTCTCAGGTATCGCACCAGCTACGGTCAGAACGTATTGAAGCACAGCATCGAGGTCGCGCATCTCGCGGGGCTCATGGCTGTTGAATTAGGCGTTAACGTACAGCTTGCAAAGCGCGCGGGTCTGCTGCACGATATCGGCAAGGCGGTCGATCACGAGATCGAGGGCACCCATAACCAGATCGGCGCCGATCTTGCCAAGAAGTACAGGGAGAACAACCAGATCGTCAACGCCATACTCGCTCATCACGGCGACGTTGAGCCCACCACGGTAGAGGCTGTGCTCGTTCAGGCGGCTGACGCAATAAGCGCCGCCCGTCCCGGCGCAAGGCGTGAGACCCTTGAAAACTACATCAAGCGCCTTGAAAAGCTTGAAGAGATCGCAAACTCCTTCGAGGGCGTCGATAAGACCTTTGCCGTTCAGGCGGGTCGTGAGGTCCGCATAATGGTCAAGCCCGAGAATGTCAGCGACGCGGACACCGTTGTGCTGGCAAAGGATATCGTCAAGCGCATCGAGACGGAGCTCGAGTATCCCGGTCAGATCAAGGTCAACGTCATAAGGGAGACAAGGGCTGTCGACTACGCAAAATAAATTTTCGTCCAACAAAAGCGGTTTCCGTCTATGCGGGAGCCGCTTAATTCATGTAGGGAGGCAATATGTACTTTTCCGACGGACACACCGACTATCTTTACGGCGCGGTCAACCGCGGCTATGATTTTTTAACGCCCGTTTCGGGTCAGTCCGTATCCCTCGGGCGATTGAAGGCGGGCGGAGTTAAGCTGCAATGCTTTGCCGCATGGATGGATATCGACCTCAAAAGATCGTATCTCAGCCAGTTTATGAGCATGTATGACGCCTTTTGCACCCTGTTGGAGGAGCATGACGAGCTTGTTCCGCTGACAAAGGATTTTGACCCTTCCGGCGATAAAATAGCAGCCGTGCTCACGATAGAGGGCGGCGAAGCTGTCGAGGGACAGGAGGATATCCTGCGCAGCTTCAGACGCATGGGCGTAAAGGCGATGTCGCTCACATGGAACAACCGCAACGAGCTTGGGAACCCCGCGCTCAAAAAAAACCGAAAGGGGCTCACCTTTTTGGGCAAGGAGATAGTGCGCGAGATGGGCAGGCTCGGCATGGCGGTCGACGTTTCGCATTTGAACGACGCCGGCATTGACGACGTGCTCGCGGAGGACGCGCCCGTGTTTGCTTCTCATTCCAACGCGAGGGCGGTGTATTTCAGCCCGCGCTCGCTGTGCGACGAGCATATTAAGCAGATAGCGAGGCGCGGCGGCACGATAGGCGTCAATTTCTATCCCAAGCAGCTTTGCGAGGGCAGCGCTTCGGTTCACGACGCCGCAATGCACGCGCTGCATATTGCCGAGACAGGGGGCGCTTCCTGCCTTGCGATAGGCTCCGATTTTGACGGCATGGGCAAATACCCCAAGGGCTTGGAGGATCCCTCCTGCCTGCCGAATTTAGCCCGCGAGCTTGCTGCCTGCGGCTTTGACGGGGATGCGCTTGCCGCCTGCTGCGGCGGGAACCTCATGCGCTTCATGAAGGGGCTGTGCTGAATTGCTCGATCATGCTGCGCACAAATTCGCACATAAATGTGTTAATTGTTAAAGGATTGACATAATTTGGCTTAGAGATTGCCCATATCGTATGTTATAATCTCATTGTGAAGTGGGAACAGCTCGCTTCTGATCAAGTTGGCAGGTGTCGTGTTATGATCATTCAGTCCGTTTTCGAGAGGAAAGAGGTCAAGTATATCATCACCAAGGCGCAGAGAGACGCCATGCTCGATGCTATGCAGGGGCTCATGGAGCCCGACCAATTCGGTCTTACCACCATCTGCAACATCTACTTTGATACTCCGAGCTCTCAGCTCATAAGGGAGTCGATAGAAAAACCCATCTATAAAGAAAAGCTGCGTCTGCGCACCTACGGTCTGCCGAAGGATAACTCATCCGCGTTCGTCGAGCTTAAAAAGAAGTTCGAGGGCATAGTCTACAAAAGGCGTGAGCAGCTTCCTTACAGCACTGCGTGGGATTTTCTGGTTGAGCGCAAGCGTCCCGAGAATATGACCCAGATACTCTCCGAGATAGACTGGACGCTCGATTTCTACCCGGGGCTCGCGCCCGCAATGGCGCTCTTTTACGACCGCATTGCTTATTGCGGCTGTGAGGATAAGGAGCTGCGCATGACGGTCGATACGAACCTGCGCGCCCGCACGACGGAGCTCGATTTAAGAAACGGTTCCGTCGGCAATTCCTTCTTCGACAACGACAAGTGCATTGTCGAGATCAAGATACTGGATGCGATGCCGCTTTGGATGGCGGAGATACTGGACAGGTGCGAGATCTACCCCGGCTCCTACTCCAAATACGGCACGGCGTATACAAAAAAGCTTATCAACGGAGGTATTTGAACATGATCCAAAACGGGCAGTTTACAAGCATTTTGCTCAGCGGTAACGACCCAAAGTACAGCTATATCGTGCCTGAGGTCGCGGGTATTTTGATTTGCGTCGGCTGTGCGCTGGTGTTGGGTCTGATCATATCCCTATTCTATATGTACCGCAACAACCACAACAGGGGCTTTGCGCTGACGCTCGTCATGCTGCCCGCGCTCGTCGCGGCGGTAGTTACAGTCGTTAATGGCAACTGGGGTGCGGGCATTGCGGTAGGCGGCGCCTTCGGTCTTGTAAGGTTCCGTTCGGCGCAGGGCACCGCGAGGGATATCGTAACTATCTTCTTGGCTATGGCTGCGGGTCTTATCTGCGGCGCGGGCTACATCGTTATGGCGTTCGTAGTGCTCGGCATACTGCTCGTTATCGGCTTCGTACTGCTGCTCGCGGGCTTCGGCGGCAGCAGCCTCCGTCAGCGTGAGCTTCGCATCACCGTTCCCGAGAGCCTCGATTACACCGACGAGTTTGAGGATATCCTTAAAGAATACACCTCCGCGCACGAGCTCCAGAGGGTCAAGACCACCAACATGGGCAGCCTCTATAAGCTCTACTACAACGTTACCTTGAAGGATCCCTCCAAGGAGAAGGAGATGATCGACAAGATCCGCGTAAGGAACGGCAACCTCGAGATAGTCTGCGGCATCGCGGACAACTCCAAGCCGGAGCTGTAAATTCGTTTTCAAGCCGTGCGGATGAAGCGCAGCCTGCGCTCCGCCGGTGAAATATTAAAAGGCGGGGAGCGCATATGAGCGTTCTCCGCCTTTTGTCTTCCGTGATATCAAACGGGCTTGGACGGTTATTCGTCGCCCTCGCCGTCTGCGGCGTCGGGAGTGAACTGCTCCGCAACCGCCTCGCCGCTGCCTACAATGGCACGCAGCTTGTTATCGATCTCCTTGGCGAGCTCGGGGTTGTCCTTCAAGAACTGCTTTGCGTTCTCGCGGCCCTGCCCTATCCTGATATCGCCGTAGCTGAACCAGGCGCCTGTCTTGTTGATTATCTTGTTGGCAACGCCCATATCAATGAGGCTGCCCTCCTTTGAGAAGCCCGTGCCGTACATAAGATCGCATTCCGCAACACGGAAGGGCGGAGCGACCTTGTTCTTGACTACCTTGATGCGCACGCGGTTGCCGACGGCTTCGCCGCCCTGCTTCAAGGTGTCGATCTTGCGGACGTCAAGACGCACGGTCGCAAAGAACTTTAAGGCCTTGCCGCCCGTCGTCGTCTCGGGATTGCCGAACATAACGCCGACCTTCTCGCGGAGCTGATTGATAAACACGACACAGCAGTTGGATTTTGCGACTATGCCGGCAAGCTTGCGCAGCGCCTGACTCATGAGCCTTGCCTGCAAGCCGACGTGGGAGTCGCCCATGTCACCCTCGAGCTCGGCCTTGGGAACGAGCGCGGCGACCGAGTCGATAACCACTATATCGATTGCGCCGCTCCTGACGAGCATATCGGCTATATCGAGCGCCTGCTCGCCGTTGTCGGGCTGGCTGACGTAGAGCGAATTCATATCGACGCCGAGCCTTGAAGCATAAACGGGATCGAGCGCGTGCTCCGCGTCGATAAACACGGCCATGCCGCCGAGCTTCTGCGCTTCGGCTATCATGTGCAGAGTGAGCGTGGTCTTACCGGAGGACTCCGGTCCGTAGACCTCGATTATCCTGCCGCGGGGTATGCCGCCGACGCCCAACGCGTTGTCAAGCTCCAAGCAGCCGGTGGGTATGACCGAAACCTGTATCTTCTGCGCGGCGTCACCCATCAGCATTATAGCGCCCTTGCCGAATTCCTTTTCTATCTGGGAGAGCGCAAGATCCAAAGCCTTTTCCTTATCCATAAATTACCTCCGAAACATATTTCGACCTTTAAATTATAACATACAAACGCTCGCTTAACAAGCGTTTGCATACTTTACCGAGGGCGAATTCGGAAAATTTCAAGCAAATTTCAAGAGCCGGCTCATGACGGTATTCAAAAGTCTGCCCGTGCTGCTTGACAGGCGGCGGAGTGGTTTGCTAAAATCGTATTATACAGCTTTAAGAGGTGTTGAAATGACGGCTTTCACGGATGAGTTATCGGCTCTTGGCGTTAGACCGAACAAGGCGCTCGGGCAGAATTTTTTGTGTGATGAAGCGGCGATAGAGACTATCGTAAGCTTTATCGCGGAGCCGGGTCTGCCCGTTATCGAGATAGGTCCGGGGCTCGGCGCCATAACTCTTCCTCTTGCAAAAAGAGGCGTCCGCATAGCGTGCGTCGAGCTTGATTCAAAGCTTTCCGAGCTTCTTTCCGGCGAGCTTGCGCCCTACCCCGAGGCAAGGGTCGTCAACGCCGATTTTTTGAAGACCGATATAAAAGAGCTTGCCGCTTCGCTGGGCGGCGGCAGAGTTGCTGTCGCGGGCAATCTGCCGTATTATATCACCTCGCCGATATGCACGCGGCTCGTGAATGCCGACGCCAAAATAAGCGTTATGACGCTCATGATGCAGACCGAGGCGGCGGAGCGTTTTTTTGCCGAGCCGGGCGACGGGAATTACGGCCCGCTCACCGTTATGGCAGGGCTCAAATACGATATCGAGACTGTTTTGAACCTCTCGCCCTCGGCTTACTATCCGCAGCCGGAGGTCAGCTCCACGGTGCTCGGGTTTAAGGCAACAGGCGCGGAGCTGCCCAAGGGGCTTTTCGGGCTTTTGAAATGCGCGTTTGCCATGCGCCGCAAAACCCTTTACAACAATCTGCCCGCAATGGGGTTGACGAAACGGCAGGCGGCGCAGGTGATAGAGGAGTGCGGACTGCCCTCGGCGGTCAGGGCGGAGGCGCTTACAAAGGAGCAGTTCGCGGAGCTTGCTCTTAAAATCGAGCGGCTGTGAAAAATCGCTTTTCTTTGATAAAAACCGTTCATTTGACGCCCTTCAAAACAAAATAGACCTTTACAGTTTTTACCTTAACAGTTATAATATAATGGGTGTGTTTGGGCGCTCGTTTCGTATCGTCCGCCCGCCGCGCCACTCGGCTTGCATAGGAGTTTGTGATGAATAAGCATTTATATAGATCGCTGCCCGCGCTGACGGCCCTGCTGTTTGCGGCGCTGCTCGCGCTCTCGGCGTTCACCGGCTGCAATTCGCATAAGAATGAGCAGCAGACCTACCGTGACGAGGACTGCTTTGAGCAGTTTATGGATCGTATCGCCGCAGGCGATTACGGCGAGGCGTACAAGCTTTTGACCGCCGAGTCGTCGTCGATGCCCACGCCAACGCCCGCCGTTAAGACGGCGGGGGAGACTGCGCAGCCTGCTTCGACTGCTACACCGGAGCCCACGGCATACATTTTAAAGGATGAGTTCATCGCCAAATATTCCGATATCTTCGAAGCGCTCGGCGTGACCTCCGTTACCTATGAAAAAAAGGACGAGACGGTCAACGGCACTCGGCGTCAGATAACCTATACCGCCACTTACGACACGAAGCTTGCGGGGCAGCTCACGAACGAATACACCATGAATTTACGCTTAAACGGCGACAGCTGGCGCGTCGCATGGACGCCCGCGCTCATATTCCCGCAGATGACGTGGGGCAGCACGGTGCGCATAACAAGAACCTCGGCGCGCAGGGGCGATATTATAGCCGACGGCTGTATCGTGGCGCTGACGGTCGATCTTGACGCGGTGTATGCCGATAAGTCGTCCATAGAGGATATTGAGACCTTCGCGCAGACGGTCGCCGCAGTGCTCGATATTGACGCTCAAAAGCTTGCGGAAAAGATATCGTCCTCAAAGCTCAACGACGTAATAATAGGCGAGTACAAGCAGGACGAGCTCACGCCGGATATGCGCGAGAGCATTGACGATATCGAGGGCGCGGGTATCATCAAAAATTACAACACCGCGAGGGAGTATCCCTACGGCAGCCTCATGGCGCACACGCTCGGCTACGTCGGCTATCCCACGGTCGACGAGGCGCACGGCGTCAATGAGATCGAGAGCCTCAACAATGGCAGGTCGGAGCTTGACGGGCTCTATACCTCCGACTCTAAGGTCGGTAAATCCGGTCTCGAGCAGGTGTATGAGCGCGAGCTTCGCGGCAAGGACGGCTACAATATCACAATTAGAGACAAGGACGGCGCGCTCGTTGAGCTCCTTTACAGGAAGCCCGTTGAGGACGGGCTCGACGTTATGCTCACGATAGACGTCGATCTGCAAAAGCGCACCGAGGAGGTGCTCGCTCTTGTGCTTTACGGCGATGATACCGCGGGAGCAGTGGTCGTTATGGATCCCACGACCGGCGCGGTAAAGGCGCTCGCCTCCTACCCGACCTACGACCTTAACACCCTTTCGCAGGATTATTCAAAGCTCGTTTCACAGGCGAATTCGCCTTTGTTCAACAGGCTCACCCAGGGTCTTTACCCGCCCGGCTCCGCCTTCAAGGTATTCACTGCTACCGCCGCCATGGAGACGGGCACCATACGCTCCGACTACGTTTTCACAGGCCGCATCGTGGACGATTACTGGACGCCCACGGGCTACGGCAGTTGGGTCTGGCCCGCGATAAAGCGAGCTCAGGTAATAAACCGCTCCACCCCGCTCAATATGGAAAATGCGCTCCTCCATTCCGATAACATCTATTTTGCGGATATCGCACTCAAAATGGGGGAGGAGAAGTTCTTCAAATACCTTCGCGGCATAGGCATGGAGCAGAAGATGCCCTTTGAGCTGAATGCAGCTACCTCGACCATCAAAAAGGTCGGCGATAACGCGGCAGAGACTGAATGGAACCTGCGAAGCATCGCGGAGACGGGCTACGGTCAGGGTCAGGTCACGATCACTCCTTTGCAGCTTGCGACAATGTACTGCGCCTTCAGGAACGGAGGGGATATCCCCGTACCCTTCGTAACTCAGAGCCTTTACGCCACGGAGGGCACGGATTACCATGCCGTTGAGACCTTCGGGGAGAATACATGGATCCAAGACGCGATAACCGATTATTCCATATCGGTGCTCACGCCAATGATGGAGCACGTCGTCAGTCCCGATTACAACGGCACGGGCCGTATGCTTCGCGCCGAGGGATGCACTGTCGCCGGCAAGACGGGTACCGCCGAGAAGACAGACGACAAGAGCCGCGAGGTATCATGGATAGTCTGCTTCCGCGTAAACGTCCCCGAGGAGGACGAGCTCTTGGTTCTCGTCGTATTGGAGATACCCACAAAGGACGAATACGCCTACTTGAAGTTCGATATAGCGAGGGAGCTCATAAGCAAAAGAGCGGAGCCCGCCGCGGCGGAATAAGCCCAATAACAATGACGGTTTTTATCTTTAATTCACAGCAATAATTCGGAGGCATCGACTAAATGGCAAAGCAAACAGCCGGCTCCGCCAAGCGCAAAAGCACAAAGGGAGCGGTAGTCAGGAACGACCTTATAAAGAAGAAAAAGAAGGCGGAGCACGCCGACGAGATAGCGGGAGTTATACTCATCGCCGTGGGCATAGTGCTCGGCATATTTACCTATACCAAGACCGCCGCCGTGATGACGACGGTCGTCAAGTGGCTGTTCGGGCTCATGGGCATATCGGCATACGCAATGCCCGTGCTGCTGGTGTTCCTCGGCGCGGCAATGATCGCCATACCCAACAGGCAGTTCGGCACGGGCGCGACCTCGATGCTGCTCGCCGCGGTGTATTGCATCAGCTGCATAATACAGCTTTCCGTAAGCGCTATCGGCAGCGCAAGCTTTGCCGAGTACGTTTCGGCTGCTTGGTCGCTCGGCACTCAGTATCGCAGGGGCGGCGGCGCGCTTGCCTCGGCGGCGGCTTTCGGCATGGCAAAGCTGTTTTCCAAGGCGGGGGCCATCGTGCTGTTCGTTGCGGCGGCGATAGCTCTTTTGATGCTTGTCACAAGGGTATCCATAAGGTCGGCGGGCAAAAAGGTCATCGCCAAGGTCGACGCCATTGAGGACAGGCGCCGCGCAAAGGCATATAACGAGCAGCTCCGCAGGGAAGAGGAGGAGGCGAACGCGGTCATGTTCGCCGCTAACAACGTCTTGCAGGAGATGGGAACAAAGCCCAAGAAGACCAAGCGCAAGCAGGAGCCGAACTCGATAGAGCCCGTGCTTCCCGCTTTCGCTCCGCTTGAGAACGAGAAGGAGTCGCTCAGCTTCCTGCCGCTTTCCGGCACCTTGCCCAAAAGGCAGGAGGGGGACGAGACGGAGCTTAAATCGACCGACGTGCAGAGCGCGGTTCGCGGTATTGGCGCCGAGGGCAGAACAGCAGCCGATCCGTTTGCCACCATCGAGATAGTACCCGAGGATAATATCACCGGCGAAATAGTCTTTTCCGATCAGAACGGGGAGCCTCAGGTCGAAAAGCGCAAAAGCTCCGGCGCTGCCGAAAAGCAGAAGGGGCAGCAGGACGACGCCGAGCAGCTTGAGGGGCTGGATCAGCCTCAGCCCGCAGCAGTGTATCAGCGTCCGCCCATATCGCTTTTAAGACAGCCCGATCACAGCGAGGCGATAGCGGGCGAGTCGCCTGCCGATAAGGGCAAGCTGCTTATAGAGACGCTGGCTTCCTTCGGCATACAGGCGAGGATCACCAACATCAGCGTCGGTCCCGTAATTACAAGGTTCGAGCTGCAGCCCGCGCAGGGCGTCAGGGTCAACAGGATCACCTCCCTGTCGAACGATATAGCGCTGGCGCTTGCCGCGTCAAGAGTGCGTATCGAGGCGCCTATCCCCGGCAAGGCTGCGATAGGCGTTGAGATCCCCAATAAGGATACCGCAATGGTGCGCCTGCGCGAGGTTATCGACACCAAGGAATTTAACAACGCATCCTCGCCGCTCACAATGGCGCTCGGAAAGGATATTGCGGGCAAGCCCGTTATGGCCGATCTTGAAAGGATGCCCCACATGCTCATAGCGGGCGCGACGGGCTCCGGTAAATCGGTCTGTATCAACGGTATAATTCTGAGCCTCGTTTACAAGTCCTCGCCGGATGACGTTCGCATGATACTCATCGATCCCAAGGTGGTCGAGCTTTCCATCTTTGCCGCGCTGCCGCACCTTTACTGCCCCGTCGTTACCGACCCGAAGAAGGCTGCCGGCGTGCTTAAATGGGCGGTGCTCGAGATGGAGCAGCGCTACGCGAAGATGGGCAAGATCAACGCGCGCGATCTTGCAAGGTACAACGCCTTGCAGGAAAAGCCGGAGGATAAGCTGCCCCGCCTCGTGGTAGTCATAGACGAGCTTGCAGACCTCATGATGGTCTCCTCGAAGGAGGTCGAGGACGCCATCTGCCGCATAGCACAGCTTGGCCGTGCCTGCGGCATACACCTCATAGTCGCAACTCAGCGCCCCTCGGTGGAAGTTATCACGGGTCTTATCAAGACCAATATTCCCTCGCGCATAGCGTTCGCGGTATCCGCAGCGACGGACTCAAGGGTCATACTCGACTGCGGCGGCGCCGAAAAGCTTTTGGGCCGCGGCGATATGCTCTTCCATGCCAACGGCGCGGCAAAGCCCATAAGGGCGCAGGGCGCCTTTGTCGGCGATGAGGAGGTAGAGAAGATAATGCAGTTCTTTATCGACAACGGCACCGCGCTGCAAAAGGACGAGAAGGAGCTGCCCGTAATACCCGAGTTCGGCACTTCCACCGGTCAGGGCAACGGCAAGCAGGAGGACGATCTTCTGCCCGACGCGGTGCGTATAGTAATGGACAGCGGTTCGGCCTCCATATCAATGATACAGCGCCGCCTCAGGGTAGGCTACGCAAGGGCGGCAAGGCTCGTGGATATCATGGAACAGAAGAAAATAGTCTCAGGCTTCGACGGCTCAAAGCCCCGCAAGGTGCTTATCGACGAGGCGGGGTATGCGTCAATGTTCGGCGGCGCCGCCTACGGCGAGATTGATGAGCCCGATGACGATACAGAGGATATCCCCTTTGAGGAATAACGGAGGTTCGCATTGAATAAAACGACTGTGGGCGCTGTGTCCCTCGGCTGCTCAAAAAACCGCGTCGATACTGAGGAAATATTGGGCGAACTCATCGCCCGCGGCTTCGAGCCCGTTTCCGATCCCGCCGAGGCGGAGGTCATCTTAATAAACACCTGCGGCTTTATCGAGAGTGCAAAGGTGGATTCCCTCGATACCGTTTTTGAGATGGCGCAGTATAAGGCGAGCGGGCTTTGCAGGCTGCTCGTCGTATGCGGCTGCCTTTCGGAGAGATATCTTGAAGAGCTCAGAGACGAGCTCGTCGAGGCCGATCTTATCTGGGGCGTGCGCGATCACGCCGGACTTGCGGACGCAATAGTGCAAAGGCTCACCGGCGAGCTGCCGGAGGAGAGCGGCTGCCGCAGTATAGCAGACAGGGTGCTCACAACGCCATCTCACAGGGCATATCTTCGCATCGCCGATGGGTGCGACAACCGCTGTACATATTGCGCCATACCGCTGATACGCGGAGGCAGGGTCAGCTATCCCATAGAGCAGCTTGTTAAAGAAGCCGAAGGGCTTGCTGAGCGCGGTGTGACGGAGCTTACCGTAATAGCGCAGGATACCTCTGCTTACGGCATAGACCTCTACGGCGAGCCAAAGCTCGCTGAGCTCTTAAAAAAGCTTGCCGCTGTTGAAAAACTGCATTGGGTGCGTCTGCTCTACACCTATCCCAATACGGTGGACGAGCGGCTTATAGATACCGTTCTGCAAGAGCCTAAGATATGCAATTACATTGATATGCCCATCCAGCACATCAATGCTGACCTTTTACGCAGCATGAACCGCCACGGCACTGCCGAGCATATTCGCGAGATAACGGATTATATAAGAAGGGCGTCGCCCGATTTTATTTTGAGGACAACGGCGATAGTCGGCTTCCCGGGCGAGACGGAGGAGCAGTTTTCCGAGCTGCTTGCCTTTTTAAAGGAGCATCCTTATGACCGCCTCGGCGCCTTCACCTACTCTGCGGAAGACGGCACGCCGGCGGCATTGATGCCAAATCAGGTGCCGCAAAAGGTCATGGATCGCAGGCTCGATAAGCTCATGCGCCAACAGATGGCGATATCGCTCGCCGCAAACAAAAAGCGTGTCGGCAGGGAATATGAGGTGCTCGTCGACGAGATTGACGAAAGCAAGGGCGTTGTCCTTTGCCGCTCGTATGCGGAGGCGGCGGAGGTCGACGGGTTTATAAGACTGCCGAGGGAGAAAGCAAGCGGCGCGGCGCTCGGGGATTATATCAATGTGCGTATCACAAGCGCCGGTCTTTACGATCTCGACGCGGAACTTATTTGACGAAAGGAATTACGGGGGACTATTATGAATTTGCCTAACAAGCTCACCGTCGGCAGGATGGCGGCGATACCCTTCTTCATAGCCTGCTTCTACCTGCCCGATTGGGTGGCGTTCACTCTCTGCGGCGCAGATATACTCACAAAGTATATCATAGCCGGAGCCATATTCATACTCGCCTATATCACCGATGCTCTCGACGGCAGGATCGCCCGCAGGCATAACCTCGTTACCGACTTCGGCAAGCTGATGGATCCGATCGCCGATAAGCTTTTGACCGCCAGATCGGAAGAGCGTCGTGTAGGGAA
>CALEPU010000263.1 GCA_937913075.1 uncultured Clostridia bacterium | reverse complement strand
ATCGGCGGTGCGGAATTGGACAGCAAGCAAAAATGGTTGGCAATTATAAGACCCAAGACGGGCTGGTTTGATATCGACCTTAAAGAGATTTGGCGCTATCGTGATCTTATCAAGATGTTCGTCAAGCGTGATTTCGTCACTTTTTATAAGCAGACGGTATTGGGACCGCTCTGGTTCATAATAAATCCCGTGCTGACGACTATGGTCTTCACTCTCGTGTTCGGCGGCATAGCGGGGCTCTCGCCGGGAGGCGTTCCCGACTTTCTGTTTTACATGGCAGGCAACACCATCTGGCTCTATTTTTCCACCTGCCTTACCAACACATCTTCCACCTTTATAGCAAACAGCCGAATATTCGGTAAGGTTTATTTCCCGAGGCTCACAATGCCGATCGCGACTGTGATATTCGCGCTGATAAGCTTTGCCGTGCAGTTTGCGCTGTTTATAATACTGCTTGTAATTATGAAGGCGACGGGCTCGGCTGTTACGCCCAATGCGTGGATCGCGATAACGCCTCTGCTTATAGCAGAGGTCGCCATGCTCGGCTTGGGCGTGGGTATAATAATCTCCGCGCTGACAACAAAATACCGCGATCTTCAAATGCTCGTGGCGTTCGGCGTACAGCTTTGGATGTACGCGACCCCCGTTGTTTACGACACGGCGACGGTCAACGGGCTCAATATACCGCAGTGGTTGAAGACGGCGTATATGCTAAACCCGATGGCCCCTGTCGTCGAGACCTTCCGTTACGCTTACCTCGGCACGGGCTCGCCGCAGCCAATGTATCTTGCGATAAGCTTCGGCACAACGCTTTTGCTGCTGGCGCTCGGCGTCATACTTTTCAGCAGGGTCGAGAAGACGTTTATGGATACTGTGTGAGGACGATATGAGCAATATCATAATCAAAGCAGAGGGACTGAAAAAGCAATACCGCTTGGGGCTCATAGGCGGAGCGACGCTTACCGCGGAGCTGCAAAGCCGTTGGGCGCGCCTTATGAAGAAGGAGGACCCGAACAGCAAGCTGGGCTCTAAACAGTATGGCAAGAATGAGCGGTTTTGGGCGCTCGACGGGCTCGATTTCGAGGTTAAGGCGGGCGAGGTCGTCGGCATAATAGGGCGCAACGGCGCAGGCAAGTCCACATTGTTGAAGCTTTTGAGCCGGGTCACCGCGCCGACGGAGGGCGTGATTTACCTCAACGGGCGCGTTGCGAGCATGCTCGAGGTCGGCACGGGCTTCAATCAGGAGATGACCGGGCGCGAGAACATCTATCTCAACGGCGCGATACTCGGCATGACGAAGGCTGAGGTCGACAGCAAGATAGAGGAAATTATTGACTTCTCTGAGTGCAGGCAGTTTATTGATACGCCGGTCAAAAGGTATTCGAGCGGAATGTACGTCAAGCTCGCTTTTTCCGTTGCGGCGCATCTCGACGCCGAGATAATGATAATGGACGAGGTGCTTGCCGTCGGCGACATGGCTTTTCAGCGGAAATGCCTTAACAAGATGCGCGGCGTGGCGGACTCGTCCGGCAGGACCATACTCTACGTAAGCCACAACATGAACACGATACGCCAGCTCTGTGACCGCTGCATAGTGCTCGAAAAGGGGCGCATCATTTACGACGGCAGCGTCGACACCGCTATACAGATCTACCTCAACGAGTACAGCGAGATGAAGACGCATTACGACGTGCGCGATCAGAAGCGTCCGACCTTCTTCACGCAGAGGATACTGACCGAGGAGGTCGATTTTCCCGACAAGGGCGATATGTTTTTCGACAGCAGGGAGCCCATGCGGTGCAGGGTCAGGTGGACTCCGTTCGACGACGTTGAGGACGTGCTCATAAGGATGACGCTGAAATACGCCGACTCGAGCTCGGTTGGCATGAGCACGACGCTCGTGCCGGTATCGGGCAAAAAGGGGGAGCGGCAGGAGACTTGGCTCACCTTCGACAACACCTGTCTTGCCTCCGGCACTTACTATGGCGATCTGCACTTTTACCGCAACACGGGCGCGGGAATGTCCGAAAACTTTGACAGCGTATGCCCCGCGTTCTCGTTTGAGCTGCAAAACAACTCCAAGGATACGGGCGGTCTTAGCTGGACTCATGCCAACTGGGGCAGCGTGGTGCTGCCCGAGATCAGGGTCGAGGAGTAAAATTTCAATAATATCAATAAAAATCGGAGGGCAACATGGCAAAAACTCTTATAGCATTCTTTTCAAGAGCAGGCGAAAACTATTTTAACGGCGAGATGAAGTACCTCGAGGTGGGCAACACCGAGGTCGCAGTAGGCAAGATAAAGCGGCTTATTGACGCTGACATATTCCGCATAGAGATGCTCTCACCCTATCCCGCGGATTACACGGGCTGCACTGCGCGGGCTAAGGAGGACCTCAACACCGGCGCGCGCCCGCCCCTCGCGCGGACGCTGAACAGCATAGCAATGTACGACAACGTCATTATTGCCTTCCCCAATTATTGGAGCACAATGCCCATGGCGGTGTTTACCTTCGTTGAAGGGCTCGATTTTACGGGCAAAAAAATACTGCCCCTCTGCACAAACGAGGGCGGCAGCATGGGCTTCTCCGAAAGGGAGCTGAAAAGGCTTTGCCCCACCGCCGAGGTCGCAAGGGGGCTGTCCATTCAGGGCTTCCGCGTTGCCAAGACCGACGCCGAGATAGAGGAGTGGCTTAAAAACAACGGGCTCCTTTGATGAAAGCCGATAAGGGACTGCGCATCCCCGAGAAAAGTTCATAAAAAATTTACAATTAGAGCTTGTATTGTGAAAATAATGCAGTATAATTGTGTTGCCGACCGACGGATGGCTTTTGCCCGCGGATAATGGTCCCCCCCGTTTCCGCGCCCGCCGGTCGGCATTTAATTAATGAATAATGAATGATTGAAGCAGAAAATCTCCCCTGCGCCGGTGGCGGGGGAGATTTTCATTTGATTCAATTTTTTACGCCGGTCTTATTCGCATCTCAGCCCGTTCTCGTCCGCGTCTACCGTCAGGGTGGAGTAGGGCTCGGGGTCGTCGGCGAGAGGCTTTTTGGCGAACCCGACGGGCAGGCTGTAAAGGTTGCCCTTGCCCATCATATGGATGATGCGGCGGAAACTGTGCTCATGGCACTTTTAAGGGGCGCAGGACTAAAGGGACTGTCCGGCATATCGCCGAGGCAGGAGATAAAGATGGAAAAAGAGGGAAAGATAGAGATTATAAGGCCCATGCTCTGTGTAAGAAAGGATGAGATTACCG
>CALEPU010000262.1 GCA_937913075.1 uncultured Clostridia bacterium | reverse complement strand
AAAGCTTGCCCCGCCGCGAGCTTCACTGCCGCGGTACGCGCTCCCGCGCTCGCCGTCGCCGCGATAATTGCGCTCGCCGTTATAGCCCTTTTCCCTGTCGCTGCGGTAAGAGCGCTCGTTCGGACTGCGGCGCTCGCCGTCCTCGCGGTTGGAGCGCTCGCCGCTGCTGCGATAATTGCGCTCGCCGCCGCGGCTGCCGCGCCCTCCCGCGTTATTGCTTCTGCCCCTCTTATAAACGGGCTGTCCGTCCTTATAATCGACAACTCTGCCGCTGCCGTTGTTCCTGTTGTATGCCATAATAAACCTCCCGTTTATATCTGTTCGTCGTCATCCTCGAGCATGGCGCGCATCAGCTCGCCCATGCGCTCATCTTCTCCCTTTAAATAGAGCCATCCTATAACGGCCTCAACGCCAGTTGCCGCACGGTAATCGGCTATGGATGCGTTCTTGGGCACGGTACCCATATGCGCGTTGCGTCCGCGGCGGAAGACAGCCGCCTCATCATCCGTGAGCAGCCCCGCTATCTTTTTGCAGCCCTTCGCCTGCGCGGCGGCACAAACCCGCTTTGCCGCGGCAACGTGCAGCCCGTGAGCGGTGAGATCGGTGGAGATTATCAGCTCCGTCCTCACGTAAAGATCGAACACAGTGTCGCCTATGTAGGCGAGCACCAGCGGCGCAAGCTGTGTAGGGTCCTTAACGCCTCCCTCGGGAAGACAGGACTTCACGGCATCGAAAATACTCTTATGCGTATTAATATCCAGTTTATCCATATTAATGATTATACAGTATTTTCGGGATTTGGCAAGGATTATTTATCTTGGAAGCAGTCCGTCGGGACATAGCTCAAAGACCCTGTCGCAAACCTCGGAAAGATACTTCCTGTCGTGGGTCACGCTTATTATACAGCCGCCGAAATCGGCAAGTATACCGCGGATAACCGGCGCGGACAGCGGACTGAAATTGCGCGTCGGCTCGTCAAGCAGCAGCACGTTATAGCCCTCCATTGCCATCTTGACGAACATGAGCTTTGCCTTCTGTCCTCCGGAGAGCATTGAAACAGGCTGCATTGCCTCATCCGCGGTGAACCGCACCGAGCCGAGATAAGTCCTTGCCCGAGTTGCCGCCTCCTTCTCGCCCGAAGGCGCCAAAAAGTCCGTTGGCGTCGCAAAGCCCGCTAACAGCTCCTCATAATTCTGCGGCATATAAAAGAGCCTTATATCGCTCCTGCCTTCAAGCTCCTCGGCAATAAGCCTCAAAAGAGTTGTTTTGCCGGCGCCGTTGGGGCCGATCAGCCCCAGGTGATCCGCGGCGTTGACGGACAGCGAGATATTCTCCGCGAGCGTTCTGCCGTCAGGCGAGGATAAAACCGGCAGAGAGAGCCGCAGTATCTCCTTGCGTGCAGGCAGCTCGACAGGCGGCAGATCGAGGAATATCTGCCACTCTGTAACGGGCAGATCTGTCAGGCTTTCGCGTTCCCTTTCAATGCGCTTGCCCTGACTTATCACGGAGTGCATCTTCTTTTTTAAAAGCCTGCCGCCGGAGGGATCCCCGCGTGAGATATTGCGCTGTTCACGGTCGACCTTTTCGTATATCTCGCGCCAGCGCTCCTCCTTCTTTCGCTGTTCTGCCGCCTCCTTTCTGGCGATCTGCTCCTGATGCTGCATAATGCCGGTGCGCCGCGCTAAATACTCGCGGTAGGGAAGCCTTGCAACCGTGTGCCTGGCGACCTTCTTGTGATGCACATGCTCAATGTGTATCACCGTGTTTGCGGTGTTCTCTATCAGCGTCTCGTCGTGGCTGACAAAGAGCACGCCTCCTTCAAAATGATTTATGAAGTCTTCGAGCCATTCGAGCGTCTCTATGTCGATATCGTTAGTGGGCTCATCCAATAGGAGCATATCAGGCTCGTTCAATAGTATTGCCGCGAGCCGGAGCTTGACCTTTTCGCCTCCGGAAAGCGTGCCGGCCTCGCGCTCGTCCCATAAAAGCTCAGGAGACAGGCCGAGCTTCGCGCATATATGGGCGACGTTCTTGGGCTCCCTTGAAGACAGCGCGGCGTGCTGCTCCATGTACATATATATAGGAAGAGAACGGTCGGAAACCGCCATATCTTGTGGCAGATAACCGAGCCTATGTCCACCGGTAGTGATCGTGCCGCGGTAAACTGCGTGCTCCTCAATGAGCGCGGGATCGTAGATGAGCTTTAACAACGTGCTTTTGCCGTTGCCCTCCTCGCCGATTATTACCGCACGATCCTCCTTGTTCAGCGTAAACGAAAGCCCGCGAATAAGGCTCCGCCCGTTCGAAATCAAATCAATGTCAACGTTATTTAACTGTATCATGCTGTACCTCTTGCGCTTTTCACATAATTAACAAGCCCCGTTTAAGGAGCAAAGGAACTGTTTTGATGTGTAAAAGCTTATTTGCGCAAGCCGGTGTCACCTCTTGGATTATTGCAGAGAATATGATAGCACAATGCAAGCCGAAAGGCAATACACTTGACGAAGAAAAGATAAAGCTTTGCATTAAAGGTACTATCAAATCGAGAGTGCCGAAGGCGAAAAAACTCAAAAAAGCGCGATATACTTTTAAATATATTGCGAACGAATATTCCGTTTTGGGAGGGGCGATGGTGAAAAAAGCTAAGCGGTGAAAGGGAAAAACCGAGGTTGAAGGAAGTGACAAAAAAGTTTAAAAAAGTCTGAAAAAAGGTGTTGACAAAGGGGGAGGAAAGTGCTATTATACACAAGCTGTCACGAACGAGCGACCGCAAGGTCGTGGTGAGAGGCGGCAAGGGAAAGCCGAGCACCGCACATTAACGGAGCGGAGTCAAGCCCATTCGGCTAACGAAAGCCGGAGGGAGACGGAGAGAAGTCAACCTCATTCGACTAACGAAAGCCGGAGGGAGAGACAAAGCAGGAAGTGCACGGCGGTCCCTAAGGGTCGAAGGACCTGCGGTCCTTCGACTGTGTACCTTGAAAACCGTATAGTGAAATGAACAAGTACAAACACGAAAGTGTATGCACTGAAAGAAGCAAGAAAGTAATTTTGAGACGACCAGCGGTCGGTCGGATAACGACTGACGCAAAGGGCTCTTCGAAAGAGGAGCCACGTACAAAGTAACGAGCAGCTATCGAGAGATAGCGTTCAGGATTTTAACTCAAGAGTTTGATCCTGGCTCAGGACGAACGCTGGCGGCGTGCCTAATACATGCAAGTCGAACGGAGTTAGAGACTTCGGTTTCTAACTTAGTGGCGAACGGGTGAGTAACGCGTGAGCAACCTGACTCAAAGAGGGGGACAACAGCTGGAAACGGCTGCTAATACCGCATAAGACCACAGGGAGGCATCTTCAAGGGGTCAAAGAATTTCGCTTTGAGAGGGGCTCGCGTCCCATTAGATAGTTGGTGAGGTAACGGCCCACCAAGTCCGCGATGGGGAGCCGAGCTGAG
>CALEPU010000261.1 GCA_937913075.1 uncultured Clostridia bacterium | reverse complement strand
GATTGACTGTAAGTTCAAGATATCAGCTCATGCAGGGCATGGCGACAAAGAACGATTGACGGCAAACGCCGAATAGGGGCAGGAAGATATGATAATCTACTCGCCATCCAAATACTATACCCCCGAGAAGGAGGAGGACCGCAATTGCGGTCTTTCGCCCATTGTTATGCGCGCTCTTCGCGCAAGGGGCATAGTTACGGATGAGGATCGGCAGCGGTTTTTGTATCCCGATTATTCGCTGCTGCGCGATCCCTTCCTCTTGCCCGACATGCAAAAGGCCGTTGACCGCATAGAGCAGGCTGTGTTCGACGGAGAGAGCATCTGCATCTACGGCGACTACGACGTTGACGGCATCTGCGCTACGACCATGCTCCTGCATTATCTTTTGAGCATCGGCGCAGAGGCTACTTACAAGATACCCTCCCGCCAGGATGACGGCTACGGCATCAGCCGCAAGGCGATAGACAATCTTCACGCATCCGGCGTGAGCCTCATCATCACGGTCGACAACGGTATTTCCGCCTATCAGGAGATAGCATACGCAAACCGGCTCGGCATCGACGTTATTGTCACCGATCACCATATCCCACCCGAGAACATTCCCGAATGTGTCGCGGTGGTCTGCCATTCTGTTGAGGGCGGGGAATATCCCCGATACCTTTGCGGCGCAGGCACGGCGTTAAAGCTCATACAGGCGCTTGGCGGAGTGGAGGCGGCAGAGCCTTACCTCAACCTTGCAGGCGTCGCTACCGTCGCCGACGTAGTGCCGCTGCTCGACGAAAACCGCTTCTTCGTAAAGTGCGCTCTTGAAGCTATGAACAACGGGCGCTGCTGCCTTGGGCTCAATATGCTGCTTGAAAGTCTGCCCAATGCAAGAAAGCCGTATTCCGCCTTTAACATTGGCTTCGGCGTTGCGCCGAGGCTCAACGCGGCGGGCAGGATGGGCGACGCTTCGCTTTGCGTCGAGCTGTTTATGACCGAGGATCCGGAGGTCGCTTCGGATATCATTGCGGAGCTCAGCCGTCTGAACGAGCTGCGTCAGGCTGAGGAGCAGGCTATACTCAGCGAGGCCGTCGAGATGGTCGAGCGTATGGACGTCTCGCGTATGCACGCGATACTTTTGGCTTCCGATAGCTGGAATTCCGGCGTTATAGGCATTGCCGCCTCGCGCCTGACGGAGATTTACCACAGGCCCGCAATACTCTTTTCGGAATATGACGGCGCGTTAAAGGGCTCCGCAAGGTCTGTCGAGGGCATCAACATCCACGACGCTTTGAAGGCTCACAGCGATATGTTCATAAGATTTGGCGGGCACGCTAAGGCGGCGGGCGTCACCATGGAAAAGGATATGTTCCCCGAATTTGCCGCGGCGTTTGAGGAATACCTTGCCGCCAACTGCCCTGCGGAGCTTTTCGTTCCGCGCCGCTGCTATGAGTTCGACGAGGAGCTTTCCTCGATAGATATCGAGCTGGCTTCCCAGCTCGAGCTGCTCGCGCCCTTCGGCGAGGGCAACCCCAGGCCCTTATTTGCCATAAATGACTTAAAGCCTACGGGAGCGCTGCTTTTCGGCTCAGAGAAACAGTAT
>CALEPU010000260.1 GCA_937913075.1 uncultured Clostridia bacterium | reverse complement strand
TATTCAAACATGCCCAGCCCGAGCGTAGCTCCGGCGGAAAAGCCGATCACGGCAATGTTCTCCGCCTCGTAGGAACCCAGCATCCGCCGGTAGGTCTCCAGTACCATCTGATACAGTTCGCGGATCGTGATCCCATCGTCCATCACATTCGGATAGCGCGGGATCCAGACGTCTCTGCCGGATCGCTTGCCATATTCCACCGAGGCTTTCTTCTCCATACCGCTGATCTCGCTGGAAAATCCTCCGCCGTACAGATAGAGCAGTGCCTTTTCCGATTTACCTTCCCCGTCACGGATGATCAGCACCTCCCGGTCACCGATCCGGATCTCTTCCACCGTCTGCCCGTTCAGCGGTTTCAAAGAAAACGACATCTTGCGGTTCCGCTTTTTCTTAGTCTCTTCAATCTCCGCGATTGGACGGTCATAGGATTCCTTGATCTTCATGGTTTTCAGCAGCCATTTCATGAAACGAAGAGATACACTCATATTTTCAGCCTCCTTTAAAACAACGAACAAATCCAGGCGGTCAAGAGCGCCGCAAACGGCATCATGATGATCTGTCTAATCTGCTCCTTCCTGTTAAACCCAAAGTTGTGATACCCGGCACAGCCCTCGGTTTCCGGGAAATAATGCTGGAAGAAGTGCGTTTTCGTGATGAGGATAAAATCCAGGCCGATAATATCAAACGCCTTGACGCCGAACAGGATAATCAAAAACCGCACAAGGAACTGTGTAAATGTATAGCCTCTTTGTACACCATCCCAGCCGCCATAGACGATCACGCCGATAAAGCCGAGCATGCACAGGATCATGCATATCCAGCCGAAGATCGGTGCTGTCCTGAACGGCGGCGCATGATCCTTCGCTTTTTCCTTGATGTCCTCCGGGAAAAAGTCCATGAGTCCTTTCCACGGCAGGAAATAAACTGCAGACCAAACCATCAAAAAAAGCAGCACACACATAATAAGTGTTAAAATGGCTGTTATTAACATATCGTCTCCTTCTATCCAAGTAGCGTTAGCATTTACTAACTCATATCTAAAAAAAAAGTACCGCGTACACGGTTCAAAATAATCGCTGTGCCATTATTCCAAATTGTCTACATGTTCCACGATATCTCCAAAATCACATCCGAGTACACGGCACATCCGATCCAGTATCGCAAGATTCACGGGCTGATCCCGGCGAATCTTTGTCATCGTATTCGGTGCGACCTCCGCTGCCCTTTGCAGCTCTATGTGGCTCATTTTCCGATCTATCAGCATTTTCCATAATTTGTTATAGGATACCGACATTTGGTTCCTCTCTTTCTTCCTATAATTTGCGTTAGTCACCTCTAATAATTGTAGTCTTTGTGCTCTCAAATGTCAATCGATTGTCGCAAATTTTGCGAATAATTACAAGGTGTTCATTTTCGAATTGTGTCATATACCATCCCAACAAAAAAAACACCCCGCCGGAGCGAGGTGAATATTATCACGCTTGGTTCTAATTGGGAAATACCTTTGATTGGCGACGCGTGATAATACATAAATCCTCCTATGACGCTCCCCGCTGCCAATGATGATAGTGTGAGAGCCTTGGTGTGTCTATATAAAGCAGCAATTGCCGTTCTGTTTTGCAAAGTCGCTAATATACAAATTCACCATTCTCCACTTTGAGCTGTTGATCGTTCACAAAAACAACGGGGACAATTGCTGTAAATGGAATAACTTTATTGAATCTGGCAAAACATTAGCAGAAATGATATATAAGAATGACAAGGAAATGCTTAAATCTCTGTACGCAGAATATGTTTTATCCGGCACAGGCTTCTATGGCACCCAAAAGTCATATTATTCCTGCAATATCTTCAAATAGGCGTCAAGCCTTGCGTTGATATACCCGGCAAACAGACTCTCCATTGCGGAAAGGTCATGCTTGACATGGTAGGAATCAAAAGCATTGTAATAGGCGACCCTGTCGGTGAACTTGATGTCGATGGGCGGATATCCCGCTTTCATAAGTTCAAGATTTACAAGCAGTCTGCCTGTTCTGCCGTTGCCGTCGATAAAGGGATGGATTCCCTCAAACTCAATATGGAATCGTGCCAGCTTCGTGACGATGTGATTCTCGCTTGCGACATAGTCAAAAAGAAGCTGTTCCATCTTCGGCTCGATAAGATACGGCTGCACCGGTTCGTGATGAGCGCCCATGATGCGGACGGGAACCCTTCTGTAAACGCCACGGTCATCCTTTTTATCTGCAAGTACAAGATAATGGATCTGCTTGATAATGCTTTCCGTCAGCGGCGCGTTTTCTTTCACAAGCTCACGTACATAATCAAAAGCTTCCTTATGACCGACAGCTTCCATGTGATCTTTCAAAGGCTTTTGGTCTATCGTCAGTCCCCTGAGAACAAGGTCAGTCTCGCGGAGTGTCAGCGTGTTGCCCTCAATGGCATTTGAGTTGTATGTGTATTCAACTGTGAACTCCTCATTGAGTCGTTCAAGCTCGCCCTCGGTCAGAGGTCTTCTGCCGTCCAGTTCCGCTTTTTTGCGGTCAATCTGAGCGAGGATGCTTTCCTTCGACTTAAACCTTCCGTCGGCGGGCTTTTCTGCGTCAATCGGAATCTTCCAGCCGCGTCCTTCCTGGTATGCGCCGGGAATTTTGCCCTCGGAGCATAATACTCTTATTCTTCTGTCAGAAACGTTCCATTTTGCGGCCGCTTCTTTTACTGTCATATACAATTCCGCGCCCTCCTGTATTTGTGGTGTTATACCGAATTTTACCATATTATCGGAATAATATCAAGAATATCGGAATAATATTTTGCCAATTAGCGGAATAATATATCTTTTCCACTCCTGTACTCTATCTGCCACGAACCATTAAGACCACGCACTCCACATGGCTCGTCTGTGGGAACATATCTACGGGCTGCACGCTCTCTATTGCGTAACCTAAGACCGCGAGATGTTTGAGGTCTCTTGCGAGGGTGGCGGGGTTGCAGGAGACGTATGCTATCCTTTGAGCGCCGCTTGCGGCGACGGCTTCGAGCACTGCGGGATCGGCTCCCTTCCTCGGAGGATCGAGCGTTACCGCGTCGAATTTCATTCCCTCGCGCACAAGGCGGGGGAGCAGCTTTTCGGCGGCTCCGCAATAGAATTTCGCATTGGTGACGCCGTTTTTTACGGCGTTGCGCTTTGCGTCCCCGATAGCCTTTTCAACGTATTCCAGACCGACGACGCTCCTTGCTTTGCCGGCAAGCAGCAGAGTTATCGTGCCGATACCGCAGAAGATATCCGCAACGGTCTCGCTGCCGCTAAGCCCAAGCCCATCCACCGCGAGGGAATAAAGCTTTTCCGTCTGCAAGGGATTTACCTGCAAGAAGGACTCCGCGCTGACCTCAAAGTCGAGCCCCGCGATACGCTGTGTAACGGTCGGCTCGCCCCAAATAACGCGGTATTCATCCCCGCAGATCACGTTGGTGTCCCTATGGTTTATATTGTGAACTGCGCTTCTTAGCTCAGGCAGCGCAGCACGCAGCCTTTTAACAAGATCCGCGCTGTTTTTAAGCTCTCCTGTCGTAACGACGCAGACCGCAGTGCCGCCCGTAAGCTGCCGTGTTATAACGTGACGCAGCACGCCGGTACAGCTTTCCTCATCGTATGGCGCAACGCCGTTTGCCTCTGCCCAGCCGCGCACCGCATCTGCGGCGGCAACAGCCTCGCTCCGCTCTATGATACAGTCCTCAGCGGCAATCAGCCTGTGACTTCTTGCGGCATAGAGCCCCCATTTCACCTCGCCGCCGACACACGCAAAGGGAAAGCTGCCCTTGTTGCGGTATCTTAAAGGCTCGCGCATACCTATCGTCGGACGAACGTAAACGCCGTTAAAGCCGCCTATGCGCTCCAATGCGTCGCGTACCTGCACACGCTTGATTTCAAGCTGAGCAGCATAGCTCACGTGCTGCAAAGTGCAGCCGCCGCATTTGTAATAGGAGGGGCAGGGGGGAGCGATCCTCTGCGGCGCGGCGTTGATAACCCGTGTAAGCTTGCCGACGGCATAGGTGCCCGCGACCTTTATGATATGCGCCTCGACTGTTTCACCCGCAAGCGCATAAGGCACGAAGACCGCAAAGCCGTTAAAGCGGCCTACGCCGGCGCCCTCGCCGCTCACCGCTGATATTTCAACGGTGATATCATCGTTCTTTTTAACGGGGATATCCATAAAAAGCTCCGTTTAAATTCAGTTTATCGCAATTTCTTCAAGCAATCGTCTGTAACTTTCGAGCACATGGGAGACGTATTTCTTCGCCTCCGGCGTGCTGCTTGTCAGCAGGCTCAAAGCCTCGCTTCTTGCCTCGGTGAGCGTGTCCATATCGGCAAGCAGGAGCGCGCTCGCAATACCGGATATGCCGGACTGCCGGTGCCCCAAAAGCTCGCCCGGTCCTCTTGCCATAAGATCCTGCTCGGCAATCTTGAAGCCGTCGTCATTGCCCACAAGAACCTTTATCCGCTCTGCGGCGCTCTGAGAGCTGCTTTCCGAAAGCAGGAAACAATAGCTCTGTTTGTCGCCTCTGCCGACCCTGCCGCGAAGCTGATGGAGCTGTGCAAGCCCGAAGCGGTCAGCCGACTCCACGACCATTATGCAGGCGTTCGGCACGTCGACGCCCACCTCGATGACCGTAGTGGATACTATAAGCTCGATCCCGCCCGCACGGAAAAGCGCCATCACGCGGTCGCGCTCAGCCGCTTTCATTCGCCCGTGTATCAACGCTGTGCGTACGCCGAGCTTCGACGAAAGCTCGGCGTATACCGACTCGGCAGAGCAGGCGAAAGCGACGTCGTCATTGTCCTCGATCATTGGGCAGACGACATAAGCCTGTATGCCCCTCTCCTTAATCTCACGCTCGATATAGCGGTACATATCGAGCCTTTTTGAAGGCGGTACATACCTTGTGATTATCCTGCGCCTGTCCGCCGGCATCTCGGTCAAACGCGACACGTCAAGATCGCCGTACATTATGAGGGAGAGTGTGCGCGGTATGGGCGTCGCGCTCATGATTACGGAGTCGCAGCTTTGGCTTTTGCCGCCGAGCAGCGCTCTCTGCCTAACGCCGAAGCGGTGCTGCTCATCCGTTATCACCATGCCGAGGCGGGGGAAGGATACCTTGCCCTCTATAAGCGCGTGAGTGCCTACTGCGACGAGCGCCTCGCCGCTTGCGATTTTGTCAAGCGCCTCATTTTGCTCCGCTTTTTTCATGCTGCCTGTAAGGCGGACGACCTTTTCGCCGAAATACCGTTTCAACTGCTCGTAATGCTGCATCGCAAGCAGCTCCGTCGGCGCCATAAAAGCGGATTGGTAACCGTTCTCGGCGGCTGCATACATCGCAAAAACTGCAAGCACCGTCTTGCCGGAGCCAACGTCGCCCTGAATTAAGCGGTTCATCGGCTGTTTGCTTGCCATGTCCCGGGCTATCTCGTGCATTATCGCAAGCTGCCCCGCCGTAGGCTCAAAAGGCAAAAGGGAAACGAACCTATCGACAGCCCCTTCCGTATCGAACGAAATGCCTTTGGAGCCAAGCTGCCTTTTTCGCAGAGATTCCAAAAGCAGGGTAAAGTTCAAAGCATCGTCAAATGCGAGCCTGCGCTTTGCCGCTGCAAGCTCCTTCGGGTGGGAGGGAAAGTGTATATTGCAGAGAGCATAACCGGTTTGACAGAGTCCGTGCCGCATACGCAGCTCCTCCGGCAGGGGATCCGCAAAGCCCTCCGAGTGCTTTATCGCCGCCCGCATGCAAGCCCTGATACCTCCCTGACCAATACCTCGCGTCAGATGATAGACGGGCAGGATGCCCGGCGGGCAGTCGCAAAACAGAGCGTTGACCATAACCGTGCCTCGGCTCTTGTCTATCCTGCCGTATACGTAACCTTGAGCGAACTCGGGTATACTGCGGAGCATATACGCCTGATTGAACCATGTGCAGCGCAGCCTTCCCGTCCCGTCGCCCAGAGTAACGTTCACCACGGCAGTCCGCCTGCCGTTTATGATGGGGTAGGAGATCTTGGCGGGTTCTATCTCCGTGATCCTTACGACGGCCATTTCGCCGTGTTCAAGCGAGGAAACGGGCACTGCTTCGCGCAGATCGTAATGCTCCCTCGGCGCAAACCGCAGAAGATCGTTCAGCGTAAAAAGCCCCAAACGGGCCAGTGCTTCGGCACGTTTGGGGCCAATACCCTTTATCTCTGTCAGCGCGGCGTTAGCATCCATTATTCAACAGATATATAATAGTAGTACAAAGGCTGATCGCCTGCGCGCTCCATAAAGTCCATATCGGGATAGAGGTTTTCAAGCTCCTCCATAAGCGCGGCTGCGTCCTCCTCGGAGGCGTCCTTGCCGTGATATACCGATATGAAGCCGCAGTCGGGGCTTGCCTCGACCATCCTCTTGACAAGGTCGAGGGTGCAGTCCTTTATGCTCCTGCTTACGGTGACGATGTTGTTGTCCATAAGCCCTATGACGTCGCCCTCGTTGATGGCTTGCCCGTCATATGAGGTGTTGCGCACAGCGTATGTAACGGCTCCGGATACTATCCTGCCAAAGCTCTCTGCCATGGAAGCTCTGTTCTCCTCAACGGAAAACTCGTTGTTGAAGCCCGTCATAGCCGCAATGCCCTGCATAACTGTCTTGGTGGGCAGTACAATAACGTTGCGGTCGGATATCGCCGCCGCCTGCTCTGCTGCGAGAATAATGTTGGAGTTATTGGGCAGTACAAACACATTGCGGGCGTTGACCTTGGTTATCGCCTGCGATATAACGTCTATGCTCGGGTTCATGGTCTGCCCGCCGGATATGATATAGCTCACGCCGAGCTCCTTGAAATCGTTGTCGAGCCCCTCGCCGACGCTGACCGCGACGACCGCCTGTTCCTTCTCCTCGCGCTTGCGCTTTTCGGTTATCTGACGGTTCTGCTCGCGCATGTTGTCGACCTTGAGCTTGTCGATCTCACCGAGGCACAGGGCAAACTGAATGACCTTGCCCGGCGCGTTGGAATGCGCGTGTACCTTTATTATGCCGTTGTCATGCACGACTACGACGCTGTCGCCGAGGCGGCAGAGCTTGTCGCGGAAATGATCAATATCCTCTTCGGTGACGTCCTCGTGTATATGGATTATAAACATCTCGCTGCAATAGCCGAACTTGATGTCGTTGACGTCGGTCGAGGCGATTATGCTGTCGTTGTCGCTGTAATCGCTGCTTTCGGAGGAGACTGCTCCGCCGATGCCTTCAAGGTCGATATCCTCGGGCTCCTCGCCGTCAGCCGCCATCATAAAACCGCGGTATATGGTCAAAAGACCCGTGCCTCCGGAGTCTAAAACGCCGGCCTCCTTCAATACGGGCAGAAGCTCGGGAGTCTGCTTCAAGGCCTCGTCGCCGCCCTTCAGCATGGCGTCAAGCACCTCGTATACGTCCGCGTTCCTTGCGGAAGCAGCCTTCTGGGCATGCTCTGCCATAACGCGGGATACGGTCAGCATCGTGCCCTCCTTGGGGCGCATTACGGCCTTGTATGCCGCCTCCGTGCCGGAGGACATTGCGTCGGCAAGTATCTTCGCGGTAACAAGATCGCCCTTGCCCTTTAAGGCTTGGGAGAACCCACGGAATATCTGCGAGAGTATAACGCCGCTGTTGCCCCTCGCGCCCTTCAAGGCGCCGAGGGAAGCGGCCGCGGCTATATCCTCCGCGCTGTCGGACTCGCATGCGCGTATCTCCGCAACGGCACGCTGCATGGTCATAGACATATTGGTGCCCGTGTCGCCGTCCGGCACGGGAAATACGTTCATTGCGTCTATCGCAGCCTTGTTGTGCTCCAAAAGCGCTGCGCCCATATAGAACATATCACGGAGCATCTCACCGTTAAATTCAGGTCGTTTCAATTTAAAGCCCTCCGCATCAAACCCTTATGGACTCAACAAATATGTTGACGTTGCGCACGTGGAGCCCTGTCAGCTCCTCAACGCGGTACTTGACGTTGCTGACCGCGTTCTGTGCAACGGCGGGGAGGGATACTCCGTACATGACCGTAACGTGCAGATCGATATCGACCGTTACTCCGTCTGAAAGCACGGTGATATCGACGCCGCGCTTCATGTTCTCGCTGCCGACAAGCTGCAATATGGCGTCGGTCGCGCTCTTGCTGTTCATGGCGACAATGCCGTAGTTTTCTACCGCCGCGGTACCGGCGATTATGGCTATAAGATCGTCACTTAAAGTGACAGTGCCGTGTTCGTTAAGAATATTAGCGGGCATATTGACCTCCGATTTTAAAATCATTCATTCTATTCTACAACATTCCCGCCCGATTTGCAAGTGCATATTGACGTTTAACGGAATTTTTGAATCTCGGTAGTTTAAAAGGCGGTAGTGCACGAGCTGGAAATACACGCTCCGGAGGTCTATACAGAGATATCGCAGTACCTGCGGGAGCAGGCAGGCGACGATGTTGCAAAGCTCGAAAAGAAGGTCGAGCGCCTTTATAAGAGGCGCGGCATAGAGCTTACCGAAAAGACGCGAAACAGCGAGGTGGACGCGCGACTTGCCGAGAAGGTGTTTTCCGACAGCTCCTTCCTCGACCGGATAATCAATGACGCCGATCCCGCCCACGTCGAGGCGAAGCGCACGCTGCTCACCAAGATAAAAGAGATCTTCGATAAGGTGATCGAAGCCTTCAAGGGCGAGCGCGTCCCGAAGGAGCTGCGCGAAATGCGTGATAAGGTCACCGAGGCGTTCAAGAGCATCAATGCGCCGACGTCCACGCAGACCGCGGAGACGCAGGCGTCATTTAAGGAGTATGATTTTAGCAAATCGTTTGCTGAACAGCTCGACGACTTTGATAACGGCGCATTCCCGAAGAGCGACACGCTTGTTATGGGCGGCACTCCCAAGGTGTTGCAGGATATCGGTCTCTCGGCGTTGCCCATGACATATACACAGAAGCACGCAAGAGAAGCGATCGACAACGTAGACGGCGATCATCTCGGCAAAGCGCTTTTGAAGCATGTCCCCGATGCACTTAAAGACCCTATCGCAGTGATTGACAGCAGCTCTCAGCCCGGTAGATTGGTTGCAATAATCGAGCTAAGCGGGCATGGCAAAAGCACGCTTGCCGCTGTGGAGATCGACGGTAAAGGACGAATGCACGGAGAACTCATAGACAGCAATGCGGTTTTGTCCGTCTATGATAAGAAAAACGCATTAAAGCAGCTGCAAAATGCCCTTTATTCCGAAACACAGGAGAACGGCGGTTTATACTACTGGCAAAAAAACAAAGCCATTGCGTTGGCGAGGATTAGCGGGGTCCAATTCCCCAAAGTCTCTAAGATCGGAAGAGCACACGTCTGAACTC
>CALEPU010000259.1 GCA_937913075.1 uncultured Clostridia bacterium | reverse complement strand
AGTACAAGGACTGCAAGAAGGAGATGGACATGGTCAACAAGGCCTTCATCGAGGTCATGATCGAGGGCGACGCCAACGGCCGCGGCTTCCAGTACCCCATCCCCACCTATTCCATAACAAGGGATTTCGATTGGTCCGATACCGAGAACAACCGTCTGCTGTTCGAGATGACGGCAAAGTACGGCACGCCCTATTTCTCCAACTATGTCAACAGCGACATGAACCCGAGCGATATCAGGTCCATGTGCTGCCGTCTGCGTCTCGATCTTCGCGAGCTCAGGAAAAAGAGCGGCGGCTTCTTCGGCAGCGGTGAGAGCACAGGCTCCATCGGCGTTGTCACGCTCAATATGCCCCGTATAGCCTTCATGTCCAAGGACGAGGATGAGTTCTACAAGAAGCTCGATCACCTTATGGACGTTGCGGCGCGCAGCCTGCATATCAAGAGAAACGTCGTCACAAGGCTCATGAACGAGGGGCTCTATCCTTACACCCGCAGGTATCTCGGCACCTTCGACAACCACTTCTCCACGATCGGTCTCGTCGGCATGAACGAGGCCTGCCTCAACGCCAAGTGGCTCCGTGCCAACATGACCGATTCCCGCGCGCAGGAGTTCACCAAGAACGTATTGAACCACATGCGCGAGAGGCTTTCCGATTATCAGGAGCAATACAAGGGCGAGCTTTATAACCTCGAGGCAACGCCTGCCGAGTCCACCGCTTACCGCTTTGCAAGGTACGACGCGGCTCATTATCCCGATATCATCACCGCCGCGGAGAAGGGCGGCACCCCCTACTACACCAACAGCTCGCATCTGCCCGTCGGCTACACCGATGACATCTTCGAGGCGCTCGACATTCAGGATGAGCTCCAGACCCTCTACACCAGCGGCACCGTGTTCCACGCCTTCCTCGGCGAGAAGCTGCCCAGCTGGCAGAGCGCCGCTCAGCTCGTCCGTAAGATAGCGGAGAATTATAAGCTCCCCTATTACACCATGAGCCCCACTTACTCCGTCTGCCCCGACCACGGCTATATACAGGGCGAGGTTTACGAGTGCCCCCACTGCGGCAGAAGGACCGAGGTTTACAGCCGCATCACCGGCTATTACCGTCCCGTGCAGAATTGGAACGACGGCAAGGCGGAGGAGTTCCGCGAGCGCAAGGTCTATTCCATGCTCGATTATCAGACCTCACGCGAGAAAAAGGCCGCCAAGGAGGCGGACGCCACAGCTTTAAAGCAGGTGCTGCTCTTCACCACCAAGACCTGCCCCAACTGCAAGATAGTTTCCGCCTACCTCGATAAGGCGGGCATAAACTACGTCAAGATCGACGCCGAAGAGCAGGTGAACCTTACCGTGGCTTATGGCGTCAAGCAGGCGCCGACCCTCGTGGTCGTCCACGGCGATGAGTTCGAGACCTATATCGGCGTAGGCGATATCAGAGCTTACATCGCCAAAAACGCCGAAGCAGCGAACGCGTAAGAAGGAATAATAATGGGCTGTTCCGAAAGCTTAATGGTCATGTGCTAAACAAGGCATAACAAAGGGCAAGTCGATCTCATTGCAGAAAGACTCGATCGGTCTGACCCGATAGTTTAAAACAACGAAGCAGAGAATCCTGACCCTTCCGATGATTTGACGTTTCGTTGTTTTATTTTGCCGGCATAGATGAAATTACAATAATTTGAGCACGGCGCCTCAAAGCCATAGCTTCAAAAGACGCCAACAGATGCTCCGCGCCCGCCACTTGTCAAACTCCCTCGGCTCTGTTATAATCCGTTTATCAATTCAAAGGAAGGGTCTCATGACCGATAATACACGCAGGCTGAAAAGGTTCGATCTCGCGCTGCTTGCGACAGTCGCCGCTCTCGCATGGCCGACCATGCTGGAGCAGCTCATGCAGACGGCGGTGCAGTACATAGACACCGCCATGGTCGGCTCCCTCGGCACTGAGGCGACCGCCGCCGTCGGCTCGACCACCACGGTAAACTGGCTGATAGGCAGCACCATCTCCGCCTTCGGGGTTGGCTTTTTGGCGTACATTTCGCAGATGCGCGGCGCAGGCGAGCATAACAAGGCGCGTATCGCCTCCGCGCAGAGCGTGCTCGCGGTGCTCGTCGTAGGAAGCCTGTTCACCGCGCTGACGCTTGCTTTGAGCTCGTTCGTGCCCAAGTGGATGCAGGTCGACGAGCAAATACAGGAGCTTGCCGCGACATACTTTTTCATACTTTACCTGCCCACCCTGCCGCGGACGGCGACGATAATCTTCGGCACCGTATTACGCGCCGCGGGCGATACAAAGACCCCGATGCGGATAGGCATCGGAGTGAATTTGATAAACGTTGTGCTGAACTTTTTACTCATATACGAGCCGCGCACGATACATATTTTCGGTCTCGGTTTTGATATTTGGGGCGCGGGGCTCGGCGTAGTCGGCGCTGCTGCTGCAAGCGCGGTGAGCGTTACCTTCGGCGGCGCTGCGATAACTTACGCGCTCTGGCGGCATCGCGAGATATCGCCAAGGGGCATTTCGATAAAGCCGGACAGACAGGTGCTTTTGCCCTGCATGCGCGTCGCCTTCCCCAATATGCTGCAAAGGTTCGGCACGAGCCTCGGCTACGTCGCTTTTGCCGCTATGATAAACTCTCTCGGCACCGTATCCACCGCTGCGCATACCGTTGCGAACACCGTTGAGTCGGCGTTTTACATACCCGGTTACGGCATGATGGCTGCTGCCGCGACGCTGACGGGCAACGCCATCGGCGCCGGCGACAGGCAAAAGGTCAACGAGCTTGCGCGGGTTATGATGACTGTCGAGGTAGGTTTGATGGTGCTCTCCGGCGGACTGCTCTTTGCATTCGCTCCTTCTATGGCGGGCATATTCAGCCGTGACGCGGCAGTTATTGCCCTCGGCGGCACCGTTTTGAGGATGGTCGCCTGCTCGGAGCCCTTTTATGGGGTCAGCCTCGTTATCGAGGGCATGATGCAGGGCGCAGGCAAAACGGTCGCTCCCTTCATATTCAATATAATAGGCATGTGGGGCGTGCGCATAGTCGGCACCTTCATCTGCACAAAGCTGTTGGATCAGGGGCTTGTTGCGGCTTGGGCGTGCATGATAGGACATAATCTGCTTCTGTTTTTGTTCTTTACCTTATACTACGCGCGGGGCAAATGGCTGCCCGCATCAATGCGCGAGGACTGATGCGGCTTTACAAATACTTTACCTAAACTTTACTCCTCCTTGATTGATTTTAAGGGGGAGTTATTGTATTATTCTCCCGCGGTCGGGGAGGGCGCCTTCCCCAAACGCAACGCCGCGGATGAAAAGGCGGCGGGCGTGACCGCACAATATTATAAAGGAATTAAGAGAATGAAGAATTTGGGCAATGTACTGATCGTCGTCAGCGTCCTATTGGTCGCCGTAATAGTCCTTTGCTGCTGCATCACCACGGTGCCCACGGGCTACACGGGCATCGTCACCACCTTCGGCAGAGTGGAGGACTACACCTATGAGGCGGGCTTCCACTTCAAGAGCCCTTTCCAGAGGGTCGTCAAGATGGACAACCGTACCCAGAAGGCGGTCGAGAGCCTGCAAGCCTTCTCCTCCGATATTCAGCAGGTGGACATCTCGATAGCCGTTAACTATTCCATCGACCAATCCACCGCCGAAAAGCTCTATAAGACCGTCGGCGAGGAATACTATTCCAAGCTCCTTTACCCCCGTCTTTTGGAGAACACAAAGTCCGTTTTCTCCAAATATACCGCTGAAAAGCTCGTTGCCTTCCGTGAGCAGCTTTCGAGCGAGATAACCGCCCTCGTGGTTGAGGACGTTGCCGATTTCGGCATAACCGTAAGCGCGATAAGCGTGCAGGATATCGACTTTACCGACGCCTTCACCAACGCGGTCGAGGCAAAGCAGGTCGCCGCGCAGAACAAGCTGACCGCCGAGACCGAGCAGGCGCAGCTCACAATGCAGGCCGAGCAGGAAGCTGCCCGCCAGCTTATCAAGGCGAACGCCGACGCGGAGCAGGCCAAGATAGCCGCCGAGGCCGATCTTGAAGTCACCAAGATACAGGCTGACGCCGCAGAGTATGCGGGTCAAAAGGAGGCGGCAAAGAACAAGGCCATCTCCCAGAGCCTCACCCCCGAGCTCATCCGCTACTACTATATCCAGCAGTGGGACGGCAAGCTGCCCTCCACCATGCTGGGCGACGGCGCAAATTTTCTGATCCCGCTGGATTAAACCGAAGCAATACCGAGGAGCTGCCGCATTAAGCAATTATTCGAGACAAATTAACAAAAACGAGCATGGCGCAAAATTGACAAGCCATGCTTGTTTTTTCTATGGGTATTCAGCTATACTGAGCCGCTGTTGAAAATATTTTCGGTTTTATGGGTTGACAAGCTTACTCTAATGTGTTAGAGTATACGCGTACTCTAACGCATTAGAGGAGGTTTGCATATGGACACACCGAAGATTTTTGAAAGCGAATATCGGTTTATGCGGCTGCTTTGGCAGAGCGGTCCGATAAGGAGCGGCGCATTGGTAGAGCTTGCGAGGGAGCGCCTCGGCTGGAAGCCGACAACAACCTACACCGTTATAAAGCGGCTTGGGCAGCGCGGCGTGTTGGAAAACCGCGACAGCACGGTCACGCCTCTCGTAACGAGGGAGCAGGTGGACAGAGCAGAGATAGATGAGCTTCTTAAAAGCAAGTTCGACGGTTCCGTTCCCTCCTTCATCGCGGCGTTTGCAAAGAGCGGCAAGCTGACCGACGCCGAGGCGGAGGAGCTCAAAAGGCAGATCGACGAAATGAGGCGCCGCGATGAGTAACTTCATACTGAGACTTTTACAGATGTCGGCGGTCGGCGGCTTGATGGTGCTTGCCGTCGCCTTGCTGCGGCTCGTATTAAAGCGCGCGCCCAAATGGGCCGTGCTGCTGCTTTGGGCGGTCGTGGGCGTCAGGCTTCTGTGCCCGCTGTTCATCTCCTCGCACTTCGGTATGCTGCCGAGCTTTGATACGGCGAGGGAGCAGCAGACGGTATTGATGACTTATGCGCCCGCGCAGACAGTCTCGCAGGAGCCGCCCCGGTAGGAAGGACAGCGCTTGCCCGCGGCTCCTGCCGGGGCGGCTCCGGCGCAAACGGTCCCGAATACCCAGCTCGCCGCCGAAGCCACGCCCGCTGCGGCGCAGCCTTCCGTCTCCGGTCACGCAGAAACAGCCGCACCCATAGCGGCGGTAACGGCGGGCGATGAAGGCGCTCCTTCCTGGCAGAAAACGGCGTTTGCCGTATGGCTTGCGGGGCTTATGCTTTTCGCGGCGGCAGCGCTTTTAAGCCTTCTGAGGCTAAGGGCGCGTCTTGCTACTGCCGTCAGGCTGAGCGAAACCGTTTTTGAGAGCGAGTTCGTCTCCTCGCCCTTCCTGCTCGGCATATTCAGTCCGCGCATCTACATTCCCTACGGGCTCGGCGGCAAAAGCCTCGACTGCGTGCTGGCGCACGAGCGTGCGCATATCAAAAGAGGCGATCACGTTTGGAAGCTCATCGGCTTTTTAATACTCGGGCTGCACTGGTTCAATCCGCTTTGCTGGCTCGGATATGCGCTTTTCTGCCGAGACCTTGAAGCCGCCTGCGACGAGACGGTAATAGCCCCTCTTTCGAGCTCGGAGCGCGCCGATTATTCCGAGGCGCTCATGTCCTTTACCGGCAGGGTCAAAAGGCTTGCGCTGTTCCCTCCGACCTTTGTCGAGAGCGGAACGGCCTCGCGCATAAAGCACGTGCTCTCCTATAAAAAGCCCGCCGGCTGGGCTGTTGCGTTGTGCCTGCTGCTTTCGCTGCTGCTCGTTGGCTGCTCGCTTTTAACGAGCAGGAGCGACGAAGAGGACTCCTCCGTGCAGCAGACCGCGGACGCAACCGAGAGACCTACTGCCGCGCCGACCGCCGTCCCGACTGAGGCGCCGACCGAG
>CALEPU010000258.1 GCA_937913075.1 uncultured Clostridia bacterium | reverse complement strand
GGCGTGGATCCGTTGTGTTGCAAGAAAGCCGATACACTCAAATACTATATCGGTTCCCATCATGTCAACTATCTCTTTGGCTTGATAGCCGCTATTGCGCAGCATAAGAGCCAGCATATGGTCCTCACCGTTGATGGCAAAGAGACGGTCAACGACTTGCTCTTTACCATGAATATAGGTAACGGTCCCTTCTCGGGCGGAGGTATCAAACAGAATCCCGATGCCGATCCTGCCGACGTAATCGTCGTAGTCGATGGCGGAGATGAGCACCTGCAAGGGGTCGTTCTCGTCGCCCGAGGGAGCGGGAACGGTCTTGATGATGGTATCGAATATAGCCTGCATATTGGGCTCGAGCTCACTGGGGTCGTAGCCGGATACGCCGTCTCTTGCGGAGGCGTAGACAATGGGAAAATCGCACTGCTCGTCATCCGCACCGAGCTCTATAAAGAGCGACAGCGTCTCGTCAGCCACCTCATAAGGCCTTGCACCGGGGCGGTCGACCTTGTTGATGACCACAACGGGAACCTTGCGGAGCTCCAAAGCCTTGCGCAGGACGAACCTTGTCTGGGGCATGCAGCCCTCGAAGGCGTCGACAAGCAGCAGCACTCCGTCGACCATCTTCAATATACGCTCGACCTCGCCGCCGAAATCCGCGTGACCGGGAGTATCGACTATGTTGATGCGATAGTCACGGTAATTTACCGCTGTATTTTTGGAGAGTATGGTGATGCCGCGCTCGCGCTCGATATCGTTGGAGTCCATGACCCTGTCCTGCACGGCCTCGTTTGCGCGGAAAACGCCGCTCTGACGCAAAAGCTGATCGACGAGCGTCGTCTTGCCGTGATCGACGTGAGCTATAATGGCAATGTTCCTTATCTTTTCGTTCATAAAAATACCTCTTCGGATTTAATCACAAAGAGGTATTTTAGCGCAAAACAGTTTATTATACAAGGGTTTTACAGAGTATATTATCAAAGTTCGTCTATGAACTGCGGGCTTTTGTCGATACAGCGGCGAATGCGTGCCTCGCTCATGCCGAATATGAGCTGCAATGAGCTAATCATACTGCGGTTGGACTGCCTTAAACGGAACCTTTCGACGTTCTTCGCAGCCCTTTTAGTCGAGCCTTCGCCAAGGTGCGTTACGGCGGGAGTTTCAACGCACAGCGTTCCGAGCCCCGCTCTTTTGAGCATGAGCATGAGATCCACCTCCTCCCAATAGAGGAAGGTGCGCGGATAAATGCCGCGATAGTGCGCAAAGAAATCCGGCGTCAAAAAATAGGCGCAGCCTTGAAGTATATAGCGATTTGCCTCGAAAGGAACGGGGGCTTGATCGTCCTCCGGGTTTTTGCCGTATCGTTCATACAGCTTTGATATGAGAGGAAGGGACGCGATATTTGCCTTGATGAGATTGCCTACGGTACGCCGCGCGTGCTTTTCGATATCATCGCAGTTGACGGGATAATACTGAGGCTCGCCTATGGAATTGAGTACGGTCGGGGTAATTGCTCCGCACGAGGAACAGTCGGTATTTGCGATGCAGGTGAAAAGGCCCTTTTCTACCCTTGTATCGCTGTTGACTACGAAAACGGTATCAAAGCCCAGCTTTTCGTGCGCGTATCTTATGCCGAGATTATTGCCTCTTGCAAAGCCGAGGTTTTTTTTGCTGATGAGGACTGTAACTGTCGGGTCGTCCCCGAAGCGGCTTTTAAGCTCCGCCGCGGACTCGTTGCCCGAACCGTTGTCGACCACTATGATATGCTTGTCAGGGTGATCCTGCGCTTTAAGATCGTTTACGCAGGCAACGGCGTAACGCCATGTTTTATAATTAAGCACGACCGCAGCGATGCCCCTGATGCCCGACATAAAACGCCCCCTTGATTTGCTTGGAACAGTATATCACAAAGGAGCGGGCTTTGCAAACGGAGCGCGGCATTTTTGCTTCGGTATCGCGGGCTTATTTGCTTTCAGTCATCCCTTCGGCTGTTCATCCTTTTGATTCCGGCGGCGATGGCACGGCCTGTTGGCGTGGCGGCAAGCCCGCCCTTTGCGGTCTCGCGGTATTCGGCTCTGATATCCCTGCCGACGGTATACATGGAGGTAACGACCTCGAAAAATGGTATGAGGCTCGTTATCCCGCAGAGCGCCATATCTGCTGAAAGCAGCGCATTTGCAGCACCCATGCCGTTACGCTTTATACATGGGCACTCGACAAGTCCCGCAACGGGATCGCACACGAGCCCCTCGATATTTTTGATCGCGATAGCCGCAGCATCGAGCGGATCGGAAGAGCACACGTCTGAACTCC
>CALEPU010000257.1 GCA_937913075.1 uncultured Clostridia bacterium | reverse complement strand
TTCCCTACACGACGCTCTTCCGATCTAGCACCACGCAAACGTTAGTGCGAAAGTCCGGCGCGACGGAGCGAAGCTCCTCCTCCGTAACGTGTACGGAGTTTGGCGTTCTGCACACACAGCCGGTGAACACGTTCCCGTCGCGGGTGTAAACTCTTACGTTTTCGGTCACGCAGTAGAAGGGGTAGAGCCCGCCGACGGGACAGACGTTCAGCGTGCCGTCGGCGTTGACGCGGCGCACCATAAGCCCTATATCGTCGAGATGAGCGGTCACAACGAGCGCATTACCCTCGCCGCCTATATCCGATAATATCCCGCCCTTGTGAGTTCGGAAGGAGGTATAGCCCAGCTCGCCGAGTATCTCCTCAGCCAGCGCCTCCGCAGCCTCGTATTGGCTCGTGGTGCTGTCGACCTCGAGCAGCCTCTTGAACACTTCGAGACAGTATTCCGCGTCAAAATTATACATAACGGCCCCCTTAGATACCTTTAATTGATTGATTTGATGCTGTCAATGCGGATTTATATGCAGCGTCCGTATATACTTTAACATATCCGTATCCCTATTTCAATAGAAGCCGGCTTTTTCCCTGCCGCGCATGATTGACTTTTTATGCGGTTTCGGTATAATAATTATTGAGAATTTGTATGGAGAGGTCGGGCTTTGAGCAACCTGAAGGATACGCTTTCAATAAAGCTCAGGGAGGCAGCCGCCTCGGTGCTGCCGATAATACTCATAGTATTGCTGCTGTGCTTTTTTGTCGTACCCGTATCCTCCGGCATACTGCTCACCTTCCTTATAGGCAGCGCAATGCTCATATTGGGCATGATGCTTTTTACTCTGGGGGCGGAGCTCTCCATTTCACGCATGGGCGAGCTTGTCGGCGCCCGTATGACTAAAACAAAAAAGCTGCAGGTCATTATCCCCATAACCTTCCTGCTCGGCTTCATAATAACGGTATCCGAGCCGGATCTGCAGGTGCTCGCGGGGCTCGTCCCCTCGATACCAAACTTGGTGCTGATAGCCGCAGTTGCGGCGGGCGTCGCCCTGTTCCTCGTGCTTGCCCTGCTGAGGATGCTTTTCCGTATGGCTCTGCCTCCGCTGCTGCTCATATTCTATACGGCAATATTTGTTCTTACGGCTTTTGTCCCCAAGGATTATCTTTGCGTCGCGTTCGATTCGGGAGGAGTGACGACGGGCCCTATGACCGTGCCGTTTATAATGGCTCTCGGCATAGGCATCTCCTCTATAAGGAGCGACAGACATGCCGCGAACGACAGCTTCGGTCTTATTGCTATGTGCTCGGTGGGCCCGATAATCGCGGTGCTTATTCTCGGCATGTCATACGGCAGCCTCGATTCCTCGTATACGCTTGCCCCTCTTGCCGAAATAGGAGACTCGAAAATACTCTGGCAGCTTTTTCGCCACGGCTTCCCGACCTACGTTAAGGACGTGACCCTGTCGTTGCTGCCGATACTCATTTTCTTTACAGCATATCAGCTTTTGGCGCTCCGACTGCCGGGCAAGCAGCTTTTCAGAATTCTTATCGGCTTGGTATATACCCACGTCGGTCTCGTGCTTTTCCTCACGGGCGCAAACGTGGGCTTTATGCCTGCCGGTATGCATCTTGGGGAGCTTCTCGCCGGCAAAAACGCCTCTTGGCTTATAATACCCATAGGTATGCTCATAGGCTATTTTATAGTCAAGGCGGAGCCTGCGGTCTACGTGCTGAATAAACAGGTGGCGGAAATAACCGACGGCTCCATCTCGGAAAAATCGATGGGCACGGCGCTCTCCGCAGGCGTCGCCGTATCCGTTGGCATAGGTATGCTGAGGGTTCTGACGGGGATATCCATACTTTATTTCCTCATCCCCGGCTATGCGATCGCGCTCATTATTTCCTTCTTCGTTCCCAAGCTCTATACCGCGATAGCGTTTGACTCCGGCGGAGTTGCGTCCGGACCGATGACGGCGGCGTTCCTCGTGCCCTTTGCACAGGGGGCTTGCAGGGCGGTGGGCGGCAATATAGTCACCGACGCCTTCGGTATCGTCGCAATGGTAGCCATGACCCCTCTTATCACGATACAGGTCATGGGTCTGATAGCTCAGCGCAAAAAGCGCATGGAGCGGAGCAGGGCCGAGGCGCTTATCAAGGAGTATGAGGATCTTGACGACGACGCCGTCATACTGCTGTAATTCGAGGTGCTTATGAGTGAGCTTTCCATAATGGTGACCATCACCAACGTATTGAATGCGGAAAGGTTCCGTCGGCTGTATGAGAAGCACGGCGCTACGGTCAGCTTTGTCAGCTTCGGAAGGGGAACGGCAACCTCTGGCATCCTCAATACCTTCGGGCTTGAAAAGACCGAAAAGGCGATAATCCATACCATCATAGCCAACGAAAATTTTCCCGCTGTACGCAGAGAGCTGGAGCGTAAGTATTATATAGACGTGCCCGGGATGGGAGTGGCGTTTCTCGTTCCGCTTGCCGCCGTCGGCGGCAAAAAACAGCTTCGTATGCTTGTCGGCGAACAGGAGTTTTTAAAGGGGGAGGAGACGGAATTGAAAAATACCGAGCAGGAGCTTATAGTGGTTATCGCCAATCAGGGCTTTACCGAAAAGATAATGGACGCCGCAAGAGCGCATAAGGCGCGCGGCGGAACGGTGATCCACGCCAAGGGAACGGGCTCACAGGGTACCGAGAAGTTCTTCGGCTTCGTGCTTGCGGAGGAAAAAGAGATGATTTACATCGTCGTACCCTCCTCCAACAGGAACGCCGTAATGCATGCCATAATGAACGAAGCCGGTCTCACAAGCAAGGCTCAGGCAGTCTGCTTCTCTCTGCCGGTCACGGCAACGGCGGGAATGCGCCTTGCCGCAGACAGCGATGAAGAGGCTTGACAAGCAAGGGCAAACGCCGTCGGCATTATTATATTGAGGCAAGGAAATGGAAAGGCTCGTTATCGGTATGCTCGCGCACGTTGACGCGGGCAAGACCACGCTTTCCGAGGCGCTGCTCTATAAGGCGGGCGCCTTGCGGCGTCTCGGCAGGGTAGACCATCGGGACGCCTTTTTGGATACCCATGAGCTGGAGCGCGAGCGCGGCATAACGATCTTTTCAAAGCAGGCGCTGATGGAGCTTAACGGCAAGTCCATAACGCTCGTCGATACCCCGGGTCACGTCGATTTTGCAGCCGAGGCGGAGCGCGCGCTCGGCATATTGGATTACGCGATACTGGTAATAAGCGCCTCCGAGGGAGTGCAGACTCACACGCTTACCCTTTGGCAGCTTTTGCGGCGCCATAGGATACCCGTTTTTCTTTTTGTCAACAAGACCGATCTGCCATCGCCCTCGCGGCAGGCTGTGATACAGTCGCTGTGTCAAAGACTCGACGAGCGATGCGTCGATTTCACGGCTTCAAGAGCTCAGATCGACGAGGACGTCGCTGCGCTCTGCGACAGCATTACCGAAGAATACCTCGCCAAGGGTAAGCTCGATGACCGTGATATCGCCGCCGCCGTCATGCGCAGGCAGGTATTTCCGGTATATTTCGGCTCTGCGTTGAAGCTCACGGGAGTTGACGAGCTCATAGAGGGGATCGCCGCTTTTACATCAATGCGCGACTACCCCAAGGACTTCGGCGCAAGAGTCTATAAGATAGCGCGGCAGGATGGGCAAAGGCTCACCTTTATGAAGATAACAGGCGGCTCGCTTGCCGCTAAACAGCTCGTCACAAACCGCAGCGCAGGCGTTGCCGAGGAGGAGCTTTGGCAGGAGAAGGCGGATCAGATCCGTATCTATTCCGGCGCAAAATACACCTCGGTCCGGCTTGCGGAAGCGGGCACAGTCTGCGCGGTAACAGGTCTGACGAAAACCTTCCCCGGTCAGGGGCTCGGCAGCGAGGCGGGGGAGAATGGGCAGGATATCACGCCGGTGCTCTCCTATACAATCAATTTCGGCGATGGCGTCAATCTGTTCGAGGCTTACCGCAAGGTCGTCGCCTTGCAGGAGGAGGATCCGCTGCTCGATATCGTCTGGGACGAGCAGCACGGCGAGATAAAGGCGCGGCTAATGGGCGAGGTTCAGTGCGAGGTGCTGCAAAGGCTCATCAATGAGCGCTACGGTTACAGCGTCAGCTTCGGAAAAGGCGCCGTCATGTATAAGGAAACGGTTGCCGTCGGCGCGCACGGCATAGGGCATTTTGAGCCCCTGCGACATTTCGCGCATGTCGAATTGGACGTCGAGCCTGCGGAGCCGGGCAGCGGAATATTGATAGAGACCGACGTCGCGCAGGATGAGCTTGCAAAAAGCTGGCAGCGCCTCATTTTGACACACCTTGCCGAGAAAAGGCATAAGGGCGTGCTGACAGGCGCCCCGCTCACCGACGTCAGGATAACCTTAACAGGGGGCAAGGCGCATCAAAAGCATACCGAGGGAGGCGATTTCAGGCAGGCGACCTATCGCGCGGTAAGGAACGCGCTCATGTTTGCCGAATCCGTTCTGCTGGAACCGTATTACGATTTCCGTTTGGAGCTGCCGGAGGAGTGCATCGGCAGAGCCATGACCGATATACGCAGAATGGAGGGCGAATTCGGCGCGCCGGAGGGCGCAGGCGGGCTTGCGGTGCTCACGGGCTGCGCTCCCGTTTCCGCAATGTGTGATTACGCAAAGACCGTCGCCTCTTATACCAAGGGCAGGGGAAGGCTTTCGCTTACCCCTTCGGATTACCGCCCGTGCCATAACGCGCAGGAGGTCATCGCGAAAGCGGCTTACGATCCCGAGGCGGACCTGAAAAACTCTCCCGACTCCGTATTCTGCGCCGCCGGCGCGGGCTTCACAGTTAAGTGGTACGAGGTCGCGGCTTACATGAAGCGCTTTGCGCCGGAGCCAGGGCAGAAGATGCCTGCCAAAAAGCCCGCTTCCTCCGGAGGCGACGCAGAGCTGATGGCTATATTCGAGCGCACCTACGGTCCCGTGAGAAGCGGAGCTCTGCTCCAGGCAAAAAAAGCCTCAGGCGATGCCGCGGCTCAAAATGCACAGGCGGCGTCAAACGAGCCCGCAGGTGAGGAGTTCGTGCTCGTCGACGGCTATAACGTCATCTTCGCATGGGAAAGCCTGCGGCAGGTGGCGAGGGAGAGCATCGACTCCGCAAGAGAAGCGCTGATAAGAATGATGATAAATTACAACGGCTGCCGCGATTGCCGTCTCATACTCGTGTTCGACGCCTACAAGGTTAACGGCGGAGTTGAAAAGGTCGAGGAGCGCGGCGGCGTTTACATCGTCTATACGAGGGAGTCGGAGATAGCCGACGCCTTCATCGAGAGGGCGGTCCAAAAGCTCAAGGGCTCAAAACGCCAAGTCCGCGTCGTCACTTCTGATGGTTTGGAGCAGCTTATAGTAATGGGCAGAGGAGCTCTGCGAGTGCCCGCTTCCGCATTTGAAAAAGAGGTGCAGGCGGCGGATAAGCAGCTTTCGGAAATGATGCAGAAGCTTGAAAGAGAGGGTAAGTCCGTACTCCACCTATGGCAGAAAATGATAGCAAACAACTGATAAACAGGCTCTCGGAGCTGGCGCAGAGGGCTGAAAAGACAGGCGTTCCGCAGGCTTCGAGGTTTTTGAACCTTGCCGAGCAGGCGGAGCTGATGCGCCTTAAATCAGGCGTCCGGTTTGAGCTGTATGGCGGGTATGAATCGGCGGAGAGAAGGATCGCGGTTTTCGGCGACACGGAAGCCGAGGAGTACCTTCCGCCGCTTGCCTGCATCCGTATTGCGCCTGCTTCACAAAGGTTCTCCGACGAGCTCACTCACAGGGATTTTTTGGGCTCACTTATGGCGCTCGGCGTCACGAGGGAGATGCTCGGCGATATCATAGTCGAAGGCGGCAGTGGGTATTTAATGTGCCTTGATTCCATTGCGGGCTTCATAATAGATAATCTATCCGAGGTCAAGAGGACGACTGTCAAATGCTCCTTATCCGACCTGCCGGATAATATAAATTCCGAGCCGGAGCCTGTTTCGGCAGTTATTGCTTCGGAAAGGCTCGACGCCATGATCTCCGCCGTGTACCGCGTCCCCCGAGAGGAGGCAAAGCAGCTTATAGAAAAAGGCGTCGTCTTTGTCGACAGCCGCCTCGTGCAAAAGCCTGCCGCAGCCTTAAAGGAGGGCGCGCTCGTCACCGTCCGAGGAAGGGGCAGGTTTAAATTTCTCGGCATAGAGAGGGAGACAAAAAAGGGCAAGCTCAGAGTGCTTGTGATAAAGTATTAAAAATGGGACGGGTATTTGCACCCGCCCCCATTCATATCACAGCAATATGCACACCAGCCCGTTGCAGCCCTCGTTCACCATGCGGTTTATAGTATCGCGCAGACGCATCTGCACCTCGGGCGGCAGGCGGTTCACCTTGCCCGTCATGCCGTCGCGTACAAGGTCGTAAATGGGCTTGCCGAAGATATTGGTCTGCCATATCTCGTCCGGCTTTGTCTCAAAGGTCTCCATAAGATAGTTCACAAGCTCTTCGCTCTGCTCAGCAGTGCCGACGAGCGGGTTTACCTCACTCTCGATGTCTACCCTGATTATGTGAAGACCCGAAGCGTGCGCACGCAGCCTTACGCCAAATCGGGACCCGTGCTGAACTATCTCGGGACGGTCAAGCTGCATCTCGTCAATTTTGGGCGGTACGAGCCCGTAGCCGTATTCCTGCGCCGCCTTCAAGGCAAGCTCCACGCGGTCGTACTCACGCTTGGCAGTGACAAAATCCGAAAGGGTGCTCATCAGCTCAAATTCGTCCCGTATCTCGTAGCCGCAGCGCTCGCTGAGCACTCTGTAAAACACGTTGGGCTCGGGCTCCAATCTGTAAAACGCGCTGCCGTCGCCGAGCGTCAGCCGCTCAAGCTCCGGATCCTCAAAATCATCAAGCCCCATCAGCGCTTGCTGTATAACCGAATGGTCGCGCATACGGGATACGGCAGGCAGCGCCTCGCGAAGAGCGGACATAACTCCCTGCATGAGCGGCGCATCGCTGCCAAGCGCGGTAAGCCAGCGAGGAAGAGCCACAGATATCGTGCGGAGAGGGAAGTCCATAAGCACGTTTTCAAGCAGCAGATTGATGTCCGCTGCGCTCATATTCATAACGTCGAGAGGCGTCACGGCAGTGCCGTACTTTTCCGAGAGCTCCTCAGCGCGCGCCTTCACCTGAGGAGAGGCTGGGTAGAGGGAATTTAAAACCACGGTAAAGGGCTTGCCCGTATTTTTAAGCTCTGCAAAGACCTTTTCCTCAGCGGGAGCGTAAGCCTCCTGACTGAGCCCCGTGATGCTGCCGTCGGTCAGCACCACTATGCCGATGGTCGAATGCTCGCTTATCACCTTGCGCGTGCCAAGCTCCGCCGCATCCTCAAAGGGTATGTCATAATCGAACCACGGCGTGCGAACCATGCGCGGCAGCTCCTCTTCAAGCCCGCCCAAAGCACCCTCGACCATGTAACCCACGCAGTCGATCATCCGAACGGAAAGCTCCGCCGAGTCCTCTCCGCCGATGCTGATCGTGACGGCGTCGTTGGGCACAAATTTTGGCTGCGTCGTCATGACGGTTCTTCCGGAGCCGCTCTGCGGAAGCTCGTCGATGACCCGCTCCCGCACGTACTCGTTTTCTATTTCGGGAATGACGAGCGTATCCATAAACCTCTTTATAAAGGTCGATTTGCCCGTGCGCACCGGACCGACGACTCCGATATAGATGTCGCCCTGAGTCCTCCGCGCTATATCACGGTAAAGCTCTGTTCTTTCCATTTTAAACTCCCTTCGGCTTTTCAATATGGCAGTAAAAGGATATGCTCTGGGAAAACATAAAATTACTGACGGTTTTAGAGCGGACGAACATTGCACGGCGTTGCTGTACTCTATGCTGCCCTGCATGAAAAAACATACCGCACGACCGTCCGATATACTTCGGACGACCGTGCGGTATTTTCATGCTGCCTTAAAAAGCCTTTGTTCAGTTATCCTTTTCGGACTTGTTCCTGATTATCAAGCGTATCGGCACGCTGTCCAGCTTGAAGGACTTGCGGATGTAGTTTTCAAGATAGCGCTTATATGAAAAGTGCATCAGCTCCGCGTCGTTTACGAAGATGATGAAGGTCGGGGGCTTAACGCCTCCCTGAGTGGTATAGAATATCCTGAGCCTGCGCCCTTTTACTGAGGGCGGCTCCGACATGGTTATAGCTTCGCCCATTATATCATTGAGTATGCCGGTGGAGATGCGCGTCGAAGCCTGCTCCAATACGGCGTTTGCCGCCTCCATTACGCGGTGTACGCGCTGACCCGTCTTTGCCGAGATAAAAAGCATCGGCACGTAGTCCATAAAGGCAAGATCGCAGGTGATGTCCTTTTTGAATTTTTCAACGGTGTGGGTATCCTTTTCAATAAGATCCCACTTGTTGACGATAAGCACGCTCGCCTTGCCCTCCTCATGCACATAGCCCGCAATGCGCACGTCCTGCTCCGATAAGCCCTGTTCGGCGTCCACAACTATAAGCGCAACGTCACATCGGCGAATTGCGGCGAGCGATCTTATAACGCTGTATCTCTCGACGGTCTCGTCGACTATCGCCCTCTTTCTGCGGATGCCCGCAGTGTCGATAAGCACATAGTCTTTGCCGTTGTATGTAAAGGGAGTATCTATCGCGTCCCTCGTTGTGCCGGGTATATTGCTGACGATAGTACGCTCCTGCCCCAAAAGCGCGTTCACAAGGCTCGATTTACCGACGTTGGGCTTACCCACGACCGCTATGGAAACAGTCTCGCTTTCATCCTCCTGCTCGATAGCGGGGAAGTAGCGGCAGACCTCGTCCAAAAGGTCGCCTACTCCCAAGCCCTGCTCCGCGGATACGGTTATGGGAGCATCGAGTCCGAGGGAGTAAAAATCATAAGCGGTGTCCTCATATTTTACGTGATCGACCTTGTTCACGCAGAGCACTATCGGTTTGCCGCTCCTTCTCAGCATATCTGCGACCTCGCTGTCGGCGGCTGTCATGCCCTCGCGTCCGTCGACCACGAAAATGATAACGTCGCTCGTCTCTATGGCGAGCTCCGCCTGCCGACGCATCTGCGCGGGTATTATCTCGGTGCTGTCCGGCTCAATACCGCCGGTGTCTATCACTGTAAAGCTGTGCGTCAGCCACTCAGCGTCGCCGTAGATACGGTCACGCGTAACGCCCGGCGTATCCTCGATTATGGCTATACGCCTGCCTACTATCCTGTTAAAGAGCGTGGACTTGCCCACATTGGGGCGCCCGACTATTGCGACCAAGGGTTTCATTCTTTCAACAACCTTTCTGCTATTTCAAACAATGCCTTAACGAACGCCTCGCCGTCGTCGGCGGGAAGGGGATAAACGGGACGGTCTATCGCCTCCGCAAGCTGCGGCACCCTCATACCGTCAAGGAAAATATCATCCCTCTCGCGCAGCATGGAAGAGGGTATTATGAGCGCCTTGCCTTCGAGCTTGTCCTTACACTGAGCTATAATGTCTCCGGCAGTCACAAGCCCGCTCACTGTCACGCTGCTGCCGAAGAAATCGTTTTCGACCATGTGGTGCTTAACGTCTATGCCATATTCGGTAAGCCCCGAGAGCAGCCGTGCCATATTGCCGGATATCGCCTTGCCGGAGACGGCGTCTATTGTTATTCTCCCGTTAAGAGGCTTTTGCTCCTCCAAAGCATAGTTGAACCCATCCTCAAACAGGCGGAAGAGCCCAACGCCGTTTTCGATCTGTTCAAAATCCCCGTAGTAATCAAACCCCGGCAGAGGCAGCTCGGCACGCATGTACATCTCGTCCGAGCAGTAGACAAAGTCTTTCGCGGAATGTTCCTTTGCAAAGCCCTCCACCATCGCTATCGCCTCGCGCGCCTGCTCGCGTGTCAAAGGAGTAAGGGGATAAAGCCCCTGCCTGTGGCGTGTCAGACCAACCGGCACGACCGCGACCGAGCGCGCGCTGGGGTAGAGCGAGTAGAGATCGTCAAGACTCTTTTCAAGCACCTTTCCGTCGTTCAGCCCGGGACAGAGCACTATCTGGCAGTGAAAGGTGAGCTTGTGCTCGTGCAGCGCCGTCAAACGCTCCATGATGAGGTCTGCGTTCTTGCTCCTCATCATCTCCCTGCGGACGCCGCCGTCGGTCGCATGGACCGAAATGTAAAGCGGTGCGACTCTGCGATCGAGTATGCGGCGGAATTCCCTGTCGCTCACGTTGGTGAGGGTCACATAATTGCCCATTATAAGCGAAAGACGCCAGTCGTCATCCTTAAAGTAAAGCGTATCACGGTGCCCGCGAGGCATCTGATCTATAAAGCAGAATACGCAGTGATTGGCGCACTGGCGCACGGGAGACATCAGCCCCGAGGTGAAGTTCAGACCCAACGGCTCCCAAACCTCCTTCTCGATGCGGATATCATACGGCTGACCCGCCTCATCCTCAAAGCGGCAGAGGATATCCTCACTGCTTGTAAACAGCTCATAATCCACAACGTCCTTGATATCCTGCCCGTTTATGGCAACGAGATACCAACCGGAGCGCACGCCCGCGCGCTCGGCAAGTGAACCGCTGTCTACCGCTGTGATGACGTGACGGATAACGACCCCTCCCAATAATAACTCAGCATATTATAACACATCGCCGCCGCTTATTCAAATATTAACGAATAATGAATTATTCGGGATGAGATTGAAATTTCTATCTATATGTATTATAATAGACTGAACCTTTACGGTTTGGAGGTACTATGCATAAGATAAAGACTTTTTTAGCAGGCTTTTTGGCTGTATGCTGCGCGCTCGCCGCAGGCTGCCTGCCGAGCTATGATACCGTGGCAGATAAGACTGCGGAGCCTACTTCGGATCAGGTGGTCATAATATCCGAGCCAACGGATGAGCCAGGCGCCACCGCAGCGCAGGAGATAACCGCCGCGCCGACTGCTGAGGCGACGGCAACGCCCCAAGTTACGGACGAGCCCACGCCGGAGCCCACGGCTACTCCTGTAACGGACCCCTATCCCGGTCTGCCTTATTACCTTTACGTGGAGAAGGGGTCGTTTACCCTTACTATCTACGGCAAGGATGAGAATTACAACTACACCGTCATCATCAATCAGTACCGCATAGGTCACGGCGATACCAAGACCCCTGTCGGCAAGTTCACGCTTTCATCAACGAGGCACCGCTGGTACACCTTCCGCCTCGGCGGCAGCGTGCAGTATGCCACCGCCTATTGGGGCAACCTCTATATCCATTCGCCCCTCTACGGCAGTGAGAATGCATGGAACATGTGGCCCAAGTATTATAACGGAGAGTACGGTATCGGCACAGCGCACACGGGCGGCTGTCTCAGGATGGTCACCGCCGCCGCCAAGTTCATCTACGAGAACTGCCCCACAGGGACCGTCCTCGAGATAGTCAACGGCAGTCCGCGCGGGACTACCAGCCCGGACGTTCCCCCAATGACCAAGTACGGCTACGATCCGACCGACGTTGAGGCCAACGGAGGTTAAGGGTATTTTTAACTTAGGAGGGCGATCATGTTAAAACGCACGCTTGCATTTCTGCTTGCTTCGGTGTTTTCGCTCGCTCTTTTCGGCTGCGTGAGCTTCGGCGGCAAGCCGGAGCCGACGGATACTGCCGTTGAGGTGCTCTTCACCGATGCTTTGACGCAGGTCCCCACTGCGGAGCCGACTTTGGCGCCTACCCCTACGCCTTCTCCGGCGCCGACTCCCGAGCCTACGCTTGCTCCTTGGGAGCTCCCCGCAGAGGCATATAAATGCCGCGCCAACAAGGTCAACATCCGCACAGAAGCCAATACGCAGAGCGATATCGTTGCTTCCGTGGGCTTTGAGGATGAGGTCGCGGTTATAGGTTCCGAGGGCGACTTCTATATGATCTGCTTCGATAACGAGATAAGATACTGTTACAGCGCTTATTTCGTGCCCGCAGACGAAAAGCTCTACGGCTATATGCCCGCGTGGAGCGAGTACAAAACGGACAGCGACGGCAACATAGTCTACGAGTCGGACGGCGTAACGCCGGTAGTGCTCACCTCGGAGCTTATCGACATACGCCTGCTGATGCCGGAGCTTTATATCTATCAGATATTCGGTGCTGAGGAAAACTTCACCGGCAGACAGCTTTACGCAAGGTCGGTCCCCGTCATGCAGACGGGAATGGCGTTAAAGTTTGTCGAGGCGGCGGAGGAGTTTGCAAAGGACGGCTATTCGATAAAGCTCTACGACTGCTACCGTCCCAAGTCTGTGCAGTATATACTCTACGATATCATTCAGGACAGCCGCTATATCGCCGACCCATACAAGTCCGCCTCCAACCACAACCGCGCGGCTGCGGTGGATATCACCCTCCTCGACGCCGAAGGCAACGAGCTCGATTTCCCCACGCCGATGCACACCTTTGGCTATATAGTCCACAGGGATCACGACTATATGTGGACCCAGGAGCAGCGCAATAACGTCAACTATATGACTGAGGTCATGCTAAGGCACGGCTTCAAGTCCATCACTACCGAGTGGTGGCACTTTTCCGACACGGATTATCCCGGTTACATCGTTATGGATATCGACATGCGTGATATACCAATGTATACCGCAGCCGAGATTTATGAGCTGACCGGCGGCAGGTTCGGTACGCCGTCGGCAGAAAACTAAGCTTTTTCTTTCGGAGGTTTTTTATGAAATCAAAATGGTTTTCCGTTTTTGCCCTTGTTCTTGCGTCAATTATGTGCGTAAGCCTTGCTGCCTGCTCCGGCGGCTCCGGCGCAAAGAGCAACGCCATCGAGCCCGGCTCTGCCTTTAAGGATGAGGCGGATATGGCTGTCGTGATAGGCGGCGTAACGTACCCCGTCAGGGTAGACAGCAGCGCCGTTATAGAGGCGCTCGGCGGCAGGGACGGCTGTGAGTATGAGGAAACGGTGAGCTGTGTATACAAGGGCTATGATAAGTCCTTCGATTTTGGCGGTATAAAGGTTTCTACCGTTCCCGTCGACGACGTCGATATCATCGAGATGTTCACGCTCAGGAGCAAGGATTATACCACTCCCAGAGGGATAGCCGTCGGCGCGACCCGTCAGCAGGTCATTGACGCTTATGGCGAGAGCTATACCTCTGACGACGGCTACTACATCACCTATACACAGAACGGCGATCCCGCCGATTATTCCGCTATGCGCGTCATGTTCAAGATGAACGGCGACGCAGTTGAGGAGATCAGCGTCTATTCTCCCAGCTATACCAACGATTGACAGTTTAAAGATACATCAAGGAGCAAAGCTTTTGGAGTTTGCCTTGGCCACATTCCTTTTCATATTCCTTCCGGCAGTGTTCCTGCTGTATTTGGCGCTGCCGTGGGCAAAGCTGAGGAATTGGCTTTTGATCGCAGCAAGCCTGGTTTTCTATGCCTGGGGCGAGCCGCTGTATGTGGTGTTGATGGTCGTATCTGTCACGGTCAACTACCTTATCGCGCGCGGCATTGAAAAAAACGAGGAGAACAGCGGCAGGCAAAAGGCGCTCACCGTTATTGCGGTCATATTCAATATAGGGCTTCTTGCCGGGTTCAAATACTCGGCTTTTGCCGTTCAAACGGTCAATTCATTAACGGGCGCCGCATTGCCCGTGCCGCAGGTCAAAAGCCCGCTCGGCATAAGCTTTTTCACATTTCAGGCGCTCGGATACGTGCTCGACGTAAGAGCGCGCTGTATCAAAGCTGAGCGCAGCTTCTCAAAGGTACTGCTCTACATTTCCTTCTTTGCGCAGCTTCTTCAGGGCCCGATATTAAAGTACACCGATATCGAGAGCGAGCTCGGCGAAAGAAAGCTCACAGCCGAAGGCGTTGCAGAGGGTCTGCGCATCTTTATAATAGGGCTCGCTATGAAGCTCGTTATCGCGAATACTCTCGGAAAGGTTACCGCCTCGATATTCGCTATCCCTGCCGCCGCGCTCAACGCTCCATATGCATGGGCGGGAGCGATCTGTTTCCTTTTCCAGATTTATTTCGACTTCGCCGGTTATTCGCAGATGGCGATAGGGTTGGGGCAGATGTTCGGCTTTACCATACCGCGAAACTTCAATTATCCTTACATTTCCTATTCCATGACCGACTTCTGGCGCAGATGGCATATCACGCTTTCGCGCTGGTTCAGGGAGCATGTTTATATCCCAATGGGCGGCAACCGCCGCGGTGCGCTGCGCACGGGTCTAAATAAGCTCACAGTGTTCCTCTTAACGGGGCTTTGGCACGGCGCCAACTGGACCTTTGTGGTCTGGGGCGCGTACAACGGCGCCTTCCTCCTGGGGGAGAATTACGCTAAGAAAGCAAAGCTTCGCATCCCCAAGCCGATCACATGGGTCTATACCATGCTGTTCGTTACGATAGGCTTTGTGATATTCAACTCGCCCGATATGGGTTACGCCTGCGGTATGATAAAAGCCATGTTTACGGGCTTTAAGGTCGGCGCGGATACATGGGCCGGGCTTTCAAGGCTTTTCAGCCCCATGGTCATTGTAACGCTCGTTGCAGCCGCTGTCGGCGCAACTCCCGCGGCAAAGCTCCTCTTTGCCAAGCTCTCGGGCAAGCCGCGCCTCGCGCTGGCTTTAAGGCTTTGCTCCGCAGTACTGCTGTTCGCGCTGTGCCTGTTCTACGTTGCGCTCGGCAACTACAATCCCTCGATCTATACCCAGTTTTAAGGTGATATATGAAAAAGCTGCGTATTGCATTCATCAGCCTGATACTCGCCGTGTGCATCGTGCCCTCGGCGCTGCTGCTCTGCGGCTTCAAAAACGCCAACAGGGAGAACAGGCCCCTCGCCCAAATGCCAAAGCTTTTCGGTGAGAGCGGGATTAACCTTGGTTTTGCTGAGGGCTTTGATAAATTCATGGACGATAATTTCGCTCTGAGGGAATATCTTGTTACAGCCGGCAACACCGCAAGTGCAGCGCTAACCGGCGATTACAACGGCGACAGCGCCGTGATAGGAAAGAACGGCGCTCTCTACTACGCCGAAACGCTTGACGACTATCTCGGAATGGATCAGCTTGATAACGATAAGATCGCAGTCATCGCGGATTACCTTGCGGCGCTTCAAAACGAGCTTCGTGCGAACGGCGTTGAAATGCTCTTTATCATAGCGCCGAACAAGGCGACGATTTATCCTGAGGAGATGCCCGATTACCTTGCGCCGACCGACACACCGCGCAATATTGACCTTTTGCAGACCGCTCTTTCGGAAAAGGGCGTGAGCTTTATTGACGCCAAGGCGCTGCTCTTGTCCGCAAAGCAGGCAAGAAGGGTCTATTACCTGCGCGATTCCCATTGGAACAATTACGGCGCTACCCTCGTCTATAACGCCTGCGCTTCGCAGCTTGGGCTTCAAACCTACGACCCTGAGGCTTATGCAGTCGTCAAAGATTACAGCGGCGATCTTGTTAACTTCGTTTATCCCTCCGCAAGGCATTATGAGGAGCGGATAGTCTATACATACACGAGAACCGCCGAGCCGGTCGATCATCAGGTCAATTTCGATATGTTCAAGACCAATATCACAGTTTCGGACGCAAACGATACCTGCCTGCTCATATATCACGACTCCTTCGGCAAGTCGCTTCAGCCGATTTTCGCCGTCTCATGCGGCAGGCTCATTATGCAAAAGAGCAATTCGCCTGTGTATTCCGCCGAGTACGTGTATTCGCAGGGAGCGGACGCGGTAATAATCGAGCTGGTGGAACGCAATCTCGACCTGCTCTATGAATATGCTTTATCCGTAACCGCAAAATAGCCGCGTTGCCAAACGACGGGGAGTAGGCTTTAATGCCGAACCGAAAAATATATTTTATTCACCCTGTCCCTTTTTGCCTGCTTCGATTGTATTAAAATGTGATCGATAAGCTCCATGTTAAGAAGGAAATGCTTGACGCAATGGATGAAGTGCGGCGAATCGAACA
>CALEPU010000256.1 GCA_937913075.1 uncultured Clostridia bacterium | reverse complement strand
AAAGGGGGCAGAACACCTGGCGGACGGCTTTGGAACAGCCCTCGTCGATCGTAAAGCGCTGCCTGTCCCAATCGCAGGAGGAGCCGAGCTTACGGAGCTGACTGACTATCCTGCCGCCGAACTCATCCTTCCAAGCCCATGCTCTTTTCATGAATTCGTCGTGCCCGATATCCTTTTTGGTGAGCCCCTCCTTGGCCATGCGCTCGACTATCTTGACCTCAGTTGCGATGGAAGCATGGTCGGTGCCGGGGAGCCAAAGCGTCTCATAGCCGCTCATGCGTTTATATCTTATAAGGATATCCTGCATGGTCTCGTCAAGGGCATGGCCGATGTGGAGCTGCGCAGTTATGTTAGGCGGCGGTATTACTATGGTGTAAGGCTTTTTATCGGGATTTGGAGCGGAATGGAACCAGCCCGACTCCTCCCATTTTTTATAAAGCCTCTCCTCGACCGAAGAAGGGTCGTAGGTCTTGGGCATTTCCTCCACGGGAGGCTGCCCTGTCGGATCGCACTTTTCGCACATTTTTTTGTACCTCTTTTCAAAATAAAATCACCCTCGCTCGCAAAGGACGAGGAGGGCGACCCGTGGTACCACCTTTGTTGAGCGGACGGAAACCCGCCGCTCCGCTTGACTGCGCTGTAACGGGCGCGCCCGACATTGCTCCCCGGGCGACCTTCACATCTGCCCGCAAGCGCCCTTGCAGCCATGGGGCGCCTCTCTTGCTGCGGGGTGAGGATGCTACTCCTCCCGGATCGGCACAATGAAATATCGGTTTAATTATAATGCAGATCAGGGCGTCTGTCAACACCCTGCGGCAAAAAGGTTCAGGCGTCACGCTTCATGAGTGCCGCCGCTTATCTCATCGAACATCGCCTTTACGGAGGGGGCGTTTTTAGTCAGCCGCTTGATACTTACGTCCTCGAGCTTGTTATTTGCGCTGTTAAGATGGTTCTCGGACTTGACAAGGTTATCGCGGATCTTCGTAAGCGCGGTTATCGCGCCGTCGATTCCCTTTATGGCGTCGTTGAACCTGTCCCCCGCCTTGCGGAAGCTGTCGGCAAAGCTCGTTTTGAACGCGGCGAGATTTTCCTCGAAATTGTAAAGATCGAGCTGCTGGCTCTGAACCTCGGCGAGCTTCCGCCTGTATTCAAGGGAATTCAGCGCGGCATTTCTCAGCAGTGAGATAAGCGGAACGAAAAACTGCGGGCGTATCACGAACATCTTGGGATAGCGGTAGGAGACGTCCACTATGCCGTTATTGTAAAGCTCGCTGTCGCTTTCGAGCAGGGAAACGAGCACGGCATACTCGCATTTCTTCTCGTTGCGGTCCTTATCGAGCTCCTTGAAAAAATCCTCGTTTTTGTGCTTGGTCGCGGTGGTATCCATCTCGTTCTTCATCTCGAACATTATGGAGATGAACTCGACCCCTTCCGAGGTCTCGCGAAAAATGAAATCGCCCTTGCTGCCGGTGCTTCGGGAGTCGTTGTCCTTCTCGAAATAAGCTTCGGGAAAGGCCATCATCCTGACCTGATTGAACTGCGTCATGCAGTGCTGCTCGAGACTCTCGCCGACCATTTTGGTGGACTGACGGGCTTTGAAATCCTTGAGCCTTTCTATTTCCTCGTCACGAAGGCGAAGCTCTCCCCTGTGCTTTTCAATGAGATTGGTTTTATTGAGCTCCTCCTCCTTCTTTTGCAGCTCTAAATCGCCCTTCAGCTTTGTAAGCAGCGCTTCCTTTTCGGCAAGCTCCTTTTCCTTTTCACGCACGGCGTTGGAAACGGCAAGCTCCGTGTTCGTCTCGGTCTTTTCAAGCTGAGCCTTCAAACGTTCTATTTGCCTTTCCCTCTCGTCTATCTGCTTGTCCTTTTCCGCAAGCTGTTCGTCGTGCGCCTTGTCCTGCTGCATCTTGGCGATTTTAAGATCGCTGTCAAGCTTATTTTCCAGCTCCTTCTCGCGGCGGTCAAGCTCCTGCTTAAACTCTCTGTCCCGAACCTGCTGCACTATTTGCGCATAGCCGCTCTCGTCCACCTTGAATACCTGCCCGCAGTTGGGGCATTTGATCTCGTGCATGGTCGTACCCTCCCGTTTGCAATATCACGCTTGCATCTCATCTGCGCTGAGTCTCATTATTTCCTCCGCAACACTAACAAATTTTTCGTATAACTCAGCATAGTCTAATCTTTCTTCAATGGTCTGATAAAACCACGCCACTTCATCCTTCCCCGGTATTTCTTTTAACCCTTCATATTTCATCTCATGTAAGTGTGGAAAACGGTGTTTTTCGATGCCCATTACTATTTTTCCTGTTTCGACAACATAGTAAATCGACAGAACCCACCAATTAAAATATGGTGCTCTGCTTGCGCGTCCTCTTCCATAATGAGTAGTCAGCGTATGTCCATCAAAGGCTCTGGATTTGCTGTCAAGACCGTCAGGAGTCGCTCCGCCTTTAAACGCTTTTGTTTCTGCGTTTTCCTTTGCATGAATGAGGAACGCCGAAAAAGCTCTTTGAAACATTTCAGGAGTTAAGTTGCTGCGCAATTCGCTTGTGTTGTTAAAATTAGACATTTTAGACCTCCATATCAAGAATACTGATAAATTGTTTTAACCTGTTCCAACCGTGAACAATCTTTTTATAGCTTTGACGATCAAAACACGGGCATATCTATTCGTTTGACAAGAATATCAAGCTTAGGGCGCAGAAAGTCATGAAGCTCACGCTCATAGGCAAACCTTCTTAACACCCTGCCGCGATTTTCACTCGTTCTTTTATTCTCTCTAAGCGATGTCGCATATTCCTCGTCCGTCATCAGCTCTCTCTTCATATAAAATTTAATAGTACCGTATTTCTTTAAGCGATGAATCTGGATAGAATTATCCCTCCCTAAATCCGATTTGGGGATAATGTAGATCCGATCCGGATCCCCGTTCGGCACGTTCTTTCCCTTTGAAGGAATATTGGTAAACGTAAGCATAGGGTACTCTCGCTTAAGCGGCTCGAAGCAATCAATAAAGTTGCTGTGTTCATAAATCAAATTGTCTGTAATCATAATGTCCTCCTTAATTGTAGCTATTTCGGGTAATTTAATTATGAAGCCATAACTTCCGTTCTTCTCTTTTTAATTCTGAATTTAAGAGAGTATGGCTTATCCTCGAGCATGACCTCATAGAGTATAAAGTGATCTTCTCTGCAAAGCTCAGTAAAGGGGCAGTCAAGCACTCGCCCAAGCAGAGAGGAGAGATCGTCGAAATCCCTTGCGACGTTCAGCGTATAGAAGATATACTCTATACGTCCTTCGCAATCGGGGACAAGCGGCAGTGTGCGCAAGGAGAGGTTGACCTTGCTGTCATCATACAAAGCGATATTGTCCTTTATCATGTTTTATCCTTTCTGCGGAATCGACCCGCTAAGCTGTTTCTTCCCGTCAAATTCCAGCCGAAAAATTCGTTTTGCGGCGAAGTATCTCCTGACAGAGGGACGGTTCTTTTGTCAGGCGGTTGTGCTTTTGCAATGAACGAATGTTTTTTTCGGCAATAACAGCTCCTCGGCACCGCATTCGCTGTGCGCTGCTGGCAGGTACAGCTCCGCTGCATAATAAAAGCCCGAATTGGTCGGCGTTTACTCAGGTTGAGCGCATTCCTGCAAGGATATCTTCAAGATAGCGGCAATACTCCTCTCTCACCCTTGCGGGCTCCGCTATCTTGATTTTGGAGCCGAACTGCGCGAGCCAGCCGTAGAAGGTTTTACTGACCTGCACCTCGACGGTCGCCGTGCAGAGCCCGTCATCGACCGCCCGCATAATTAAACCTTCGCCGAATTTATCGACTATGGGACCGATAATGTTCTTATTGAACAGGAGCTTTACGATTACGGCTTCGCCGCTGTGCATTTTGAACGCACGGGCGGTAAGCTTCGGCACGTTTCCGAGCATGGCTTCCGCCTCGCTTGAAAGCTCGACCTCCTCGACGACCCTGACGTTTTTCATACGGTCTACACGGTAGGTCGCGATTTTTTCTTCGTAGGACTCATGATAGGTCAGAAGATAATAATTATCCTCATTGAGCACGAGCGCAATCGGCTCTCTTCTGTATAGCTTAGTTTTGCCCTTGCTGTCGGTATGGAAGACGGGCTCCATCCGCTCGTCAAGGCTGAAATAGTTGAACTCAAGCTGCTTCCTCCTCGATATCGCGTCCTCTATGCCGTCGATATTATAATAGATGCTGGAATTTGAGTGCTTGCGGGTATTGAACTGCGCCCTATTGCGCTTTAAAAGCTCAGCCCTGTTAGAGCCTCCGAGAGCGGCTATCTTATCAATAAGCTGCCCTGTTTTCTGCTCGGTGACAAAGTTTGCCGCCTGAACCGCGTCGATAAGGATCTTGAGCTCGGGGATCGAAAAGTCACGCTCCGGAACGTAATAATACTTCTCCCTCCCCTGCTTACAGGCGCAGACCTCGTAGCCCGCGTCGTTAAGCGCGGCAATATTACGGGTGAGCGTTTTTTTGCTGCATTCAATGCCCAGCTTGTTGAGCCTTATGCAGAGCTCACAGCGGGAAATCGGGTTTGCCTCATCCGCCTCTTTGAGCAAGAGCTCATATGTTTTCATCAGCTTAAGCCTTGTGCTATTCTCTGCCATAAAGCCCCGACTCCTTACGCACGGTATTATACTATATGATAGGTCGGCTTTCAAGTCGAACAGGGGACAGAATTGTCCCCTCAGACCGCTGACAAAGTCAAGTCGGCGGTCTTTTTTTGCATAAAAAGCTGGCAA
>CALEPU010000255.1 GCA_937913075.1 uncultured Clostridia bacterium | reverse complement strand
TGTTCCGCTTAACGGTCATGTTATAGTTCCCGTAGACGAACGGGCAGGAGTTGGCGTCGCCGAGATCGGGAACGACCGTGAGCGTCGATCCGGTGCCGCCCTTCAATGGGAGCACAATGCGCGCCTCGCCGTTTTCGGCCGTGGGGATATAGCCCTCTGAATAGGAGCAGGTCATGCCGTCATAGACGGTCTTCGTATCTATATAGAGCTCGCCTTCCGCCTGCATGGGAATAGCCGCAATACAAAGAAGAAATACGGAAAACAGAATCGAAATAAGCCTTTTGATCTTCATGCTTTTCACCCCTTATCTTAACTTCGTCAGCACTCCGGCGTCCATCTCGCAGACGGTATCGCAGAGCTCGTCGATATCGGCGACGTTGTGGCTGGCTATGAGTATCGTGCGCTCGGGATCCTTGAGGCTCCGGATAAGCTCGCGAATCTCGACTACGCCGTGCTTGTCAAGCCCGTTAGTTGGCTCGTCGAGGATCAGTATGCGCGGCTTTTCCATTATGGCTTGGGCGATGCCGAGCCTTTGACGCATGCCGAGCGAATACTTGCCGACGGGCTTTCTTGAAGTCGGATCGAGCCCGACTCTGCGTATCACCTCCGCAATCTCTGTGAGAGTGAGCTTTCCCTTTAATGACGCCAGCATCTCAAGGTTCTTGAGTCCCGAAAACAGCGGTAGGAAGCCGGGAGCTTCGATTATGATGCCGATGCTCTCGGGGAAATCCCGCTCGCGGCCTATGCGTTTGCCCTCGACCGTCACCTTGCCGCCGGTCGGGTTCAGGAAACCGCATATGCACTTAAACATGACTGTTTTGCCGGAGCCGTTGTTGCCGACGACGCCGTGTATCTTTCCCTTCTCAAAGCTGTGCGTGATGCCGTGCAGAACGCGGTCGCGCCTGAAATCCATTGTAAGGTTTTCTATCTCGATAGAATTCATGCAATCTCCTTTTTGAAATAAAGCTGCCCGATTTATCTTGGGGTGCGGGGGCAGCAGCCCCTGCCTACTGCAATCGCTCGCGGCGACATGCGCGGCGCGAGCGGAACAAAATCGAAGATTTTGGTTCCTATATTTTTGAACGGCCGCGCATATAATGCGCAGTTCAAAAATGAAAAACGTCGAAAAAGTCGTTAAGACTTTTTCGACAGCATGGTCAAGCTTCCTCCGGAGCTCTCCTGTTTCCTCTCACGAACAGCATGAAATAGGCGACGTACAAAAGCGCGGCGAGCGCTTCGGCGGCGAGGGTGATATAGCGCTTATCGCGCCAGAGGAAGTCGCCGAGAGCGCCGACGGCGGCGATCAAGAGCGCGGTGAGGGCGAGGGCGCCGAGGTTCCTTTTGGACAGAAGCTTTTTTAAAGGCACATCGGGAAAAAGCAGCTTTTCGGCGCCTATTATGAGCCCGAACACGAGTCCGGCGCAGAGAAGGAACCGCAGCACGGTTCCGACGACGGGTATGCCAAGCGCGGTAAAGAGCAGCGTCACGGCCTGAATTATAGCAAAGCCGATCGCCCATGCGGGAAGCAGCAGCAAAGCGCGCAGGACGGCGGGTATGCGGAGTATGAGCTGACGCAGCTTTTCGCGGAGGGTGCGCTTTTCCTCAGCCTCGGGCTCCTGCTCCAAAGTGAAATTATCGTAAACGGGATCCGCCTCGAC
>CALEPU010000254.1 GCA_937913075.1 uncultured Clostridia bacterium | reverse complement strand
CCGTTGGTCGCGGCGAGCAAGCTCGCCAATCGTATGCCGAAATCGCTTGCGTTCGAGGACGACTGCTGCATTGAAGCTGCTGTTACGTGTTAATGGACTGCTTCGACAGTTTTTGCATCATTCCTCGGGGTTTGCATACTCCCCATCGCCGAGCTGTTCCTCGATAAGGCTGATTATCTGCTCGACCTTTAATACCTTGCCGGCTGAAACGAGCCTGCCGTTTATTACGAGGGATGGCGTGGTCATCACGCCGAGCCGCGCTATCTCGTTGAGGTCGTCTATGCAGGCGAGAGTACCCTCGGGCAGACCCATCTGCTTAACAGCCTCTATCGTGTTCTCGCGCATGGCGCGGCAATGCACGCAGCCGGTCGCAAGCACCTTGATGGGAGCGCCCTCTGTTGCCTCGGGTAAGAGGCGAGGCCGGCGCCTGAGCCTTCTTTGCTTTTGATCCAATATTCTTATAATTGCCATAAAATACCCCTTTCGATAAACAGAGCATCATGCTCACGTCCCAAAACGCCCTCGCTGAAAGCCTCCCAAAGGAGCCAAAGCGCAACGGCGAATATCAGTATGCCGAGCACGGTTTTTATCACTCGGCTCGCCCGCTCGTATTTTGAGCTTGAGGATATGCGCTGCACAAGCCCTACGCTCGTGCCCGCTATAACGGAGAGGATCCCATGCCCCAAAGAGAAGAGCAGTAAAAGCGTTATGCCGAAGACTATCTGACCGCGGTCGATAACTATCGCAAGCAGGGCGACTATCATCGGGGCGGCGCAGTGAGCGGAGAAAACTCCCGCAAGCAGCCCCGCGATAAAAGCGCCCCAAGCGCCCGTAAGCCCGCTGCCGGCGGAAATTGCTCCTGCGGGTATTATCCGGATAACGTCCCACATCTGCAAAGCCATCAGCACGAGCAGCACGCCCAATACAAGGTGCATCCAAGCCTCGGCGTTTTCAAGCAGGAGCCCCGCAAGAGAGGCGACTACTCCGAGAGCGGTAAACGCTATCGCGGAGCCTGCCGCAAACAAAAGCGAAAGCAAAAGCGCGCGCTTACCTTTTGCGTTTCCTCCGCCGACGCAGCCTATTACGAGCGGCACGGTCGAGAGCGAGCACGGCATGAGCGAGGTAAGGACGCCGCCCAGCAGAGCAAACAACGGCGCGAGCCAAGCGCTTTCGCCAATCAATGAGGATACCCTGTCCAAAATTGCTTCCATTTATTGCCCTCCGTACGGCAGCGCCGTATCCAAATCGGATAATAATACAATCCGAGCGAAAATGCAACGGTTTTTCTTTAAAAAATTTTGCGGGCGTGATATAATCTCGGGAGAAAACTCTCAGGAGAAAACTCTCCCCAGACCGCTGACGAACCCTTTTTGCACGCAAGTATACAACCTTCCCCTACCGAGGGGAAGGGGGACCG
>CALEPU010000253.1 GCA_937913075.1 uncultured Clostridia bacterium | reverse complement strand
GCGGCGTCGGTGGGAGCGGCAGTTGCCGAATCGGTATCGGAGGGCGCCTCGGTAACGGGCTCCGAAGCCTCGGGAGCTTCCGTCGGTATAGCAGTCACAACCGGCGCATCGGTATAGGCGGGCGCGACGGTGACGATAACCTCGCCGCTGTTTGGAGCAATGGTATTTACGGCAACGGGGTCGCTGCCCTTGTTTTTATTGCAGCCCGCGAGCAGCGGACAACAAGCGGCAAGAGCCGTTATCAGGGCAAGGTATCTTTTTAACATAAAAGCACTTCCAATCCGGCGAATAATTATTTGCGACAGATCCTGCGGTAAAATCACCGCTTATTCTATTATAACAGAATCTGCGGCACAATTCAATTTTATTGCCGCTCCCATTTCCGCGAATGTGAAAATATATACGTAAATTCCCGCGGAGCAAGCGCAGGAATTGAAATATATTGCGGAATATCCGCAATTTACCGTTTATTTTTTGCGTCAAATAAGGTATAGTTGAAGCATCGAAAACGAAATTTCTTTTAACGGGAGTGAACTCAATGACCAACAGGCTCAAAAGACGGCTGTCGATGCTGCTGGCGGCGCTGATGACGATGATCTCATTGGTTCCGACGGGCGCGCTCACGATGCCCTATACGCCCTCCTCATATTATGCGGCGAGCAGCTACTGCACGGCTGTAAAGGCAGTGCAGCTTACGGGGCATCCGCGCATCGATATTATTAACGTCGCCAAGACGCAGTTCGGCTATCACGAGGGCAACTCCATGGCCGACCTCGGCGGCGGCAACGCCAACGGCGTGTACAATTTTACCGAGTACGGTTACTGGTACGGCTACTTCGTTATGAACAAAAACGCCGGTCACTGGGGCGCCTGGTGCGCAATGTACGTGAGCTGGTGCGCGGCTGTCGCGGGCATACCCGCAAGCATAATAAACCGCGCCTGCTACGCAAGGATCCGCGACGACATATATTCCTTCCGCGGCATGCCCTTCTATGAGGCCGGCACGTATACGCCTCTGCCCGGCGACCTCGTTTTCTTCGACTGGCCCGATCAGGAAGGCGAGTGGAACCACGTCGCGATAGTATGGTGCGTTATCGACGGCAAGGTCTACACGATGGAGGGCAACACCATCGCCGAGGCCTGCGAGCCGCGCTGCTTTCTTTTGACCGACCCCAAGATAAAGGGCTACGGCCTGCCGCCCTATACGGACAACACCCTGC
>CALEPU010000252.1 GCA_937913075.1 uncultured Clostridia bacterium | reverse complement strand
CCGCTCTTATCGAAGGTCTGCGCGAGCCCGAGGAGAGCTGCGAAGCAAGGCTCCCCGTTTTGAGCCCCGATTTTGCACCGGTGACGGAAGCAGTGCTTAACAAGGTCACGGCAGATTTTACAGGCAGGCAAGGCTTTAATATAGTGCCGAACAACTATGAGGGCGTACGCGTCGAGGCGGACTCTTCGCATGGCAGCGGCTGGTTTTTGATAAGGCGCAGTCTGCACGATCCGCTCATGCCCGTCAATATAGAGAGCGACGAGAAGGGCGGCGTGAGCATTATCGCCTCGGCGCTTGCAGACTCGCTCGACACCTTTGAAACGCTTGACACAGGAGCTCTTAAAGCAATCATAAAATGAGCAAAGAAATCTCACCCACGATAGAATACTTCATCGACCTGCTGCGTGCGTTGGTGCACGGCAGCTCCGTACCCACGCCTTATTCCGGCGTTGATATGCTCGGGCTTTATGCCGTATCCGAAGAGCAAGGGCTCTCGTGCATGCTGTATCATGCGCTCTACAAGCTGCCTCTTAATATGGAGGACGAGCGCACGAAGCACGCCATGGAACGCTTCCGCGCGGCTCACAAGGCATACGTGCGGCACTCCGTAATGCAGGATGTAGAGTTTATGAAGGTATCTGCGGCGCTCGACGCCGCAGGCGTCGAATACTGCCCCTTGAAGGGATGGTACACAAGAGAGCTTTACCCCGAGCAGGTAATGAGGTATCTGGCAGATATCGACGTGCTGATACACCCCGAGGACAGCGCTGTCGTTTACACCGCTATGACAGGGCTTGGCTATACCTGCACAGATTATATGAAGCATGACGACGACACCTACCGCAAAAACGGCATCAATATCGAGATGCACCGCTGTCTCGATACGGAGGGGCTGAAGGATGCGTCGCTGTACATGGATCCATTCGCTCTGACGGAAAACGTCGGCGGCGGCTGCCGCAGGATGAGAGTCTCCGATGCTTACCTTTACACCCTTGTTCACGGGATGAAGCACTTTATGTACGGCGGCACGGGGCTCAGAACTCTGCTCGACATTTACCTGTACCTTAAAAACGCCGAGCTTGACCGGAGCTATATTTCGAGCTGTGCGGTCGAGATGGGTATTGAGAAATTTGCTTACCGTATGGAGGAGCTTGCAGGCAAGGTATTCGGCGGTCTTGAAGCCGGCGCTGATATCGCAGGCTGTAAAGACGAGCTTGACGATGAGGCTTGGGAGCTCGTACGCTTTATGTTGAAGAGCGGCGCGGGCGGCAAGACCAAGACGCTCGACGCATCGCTTTTGACCAAAAGCGGCAAGGGCGGCAAAAACGGCTCGCGGGCGAGCTATGTTTTCAGCCTTATATTCCCACCGATGCGATATATGCGCAAACGCGATCCAATTCTCAAAAAAGCACCGGTGCTGCTGCCGTTTATGCACGTGCGGCGCTGGTTCCAGCTCGTATTCTCCAAAAGGGAGCGGATAAAAAGCGGCATTGATCGCTACAACGATATCGAGGATTCGGCGGTCGATGAGCTCCGCCGGATACATGAGCTTGCGGGGTTGGAATGATATGAGATACTTTGATACTCATGCGCACCTTGCCGACGCGAGATTTGACGACGACAGGGACGAGCTTATTTCCTCCGTTCTGCCGGCTTCGGGTGTGGAGCTTATATGCGAGGTCGCCTGCGATCTTGCGACGGCGGATAAGAGCCTTAAAATAATCCGTGAAAACGATTATATCTTCGGCGCGGCAGGTATGCATCCGCACTATGCCGATCGTATGGACAACGCGGGCATGGAGCTTTTGCGCGGGCTCATGGCAAATGAAAAGCTGCTTGCAATAGGTGAAATAGGCTTGGATTATCACTACGACTTCTCCCCGCGAGAGGTACAGCGGCGCTGGTTTGGCGAGCAGCTTTTCTTAGCAGAGGAGCTTTCGCTTCCGGTGATACTGCACATACGCGAGGCTATGGGCGACTGCATGGATATACTGAGGGCGCACAAGGCTTCTCTTTTAAAAAACGGCGGCATAATGCACTGCTTCTCCGGTTCGTACGAGAGCGCGAAGGAGTGCATAGAGCTTGGGCTTGCCATTGGTATCGGCGGCTCGCTTACCTTTAAAAACGCGAGAAAGCTTATAGAGGTGGCGGAAAAGGTTCCCCTCTCCTCCGTCGTTTTGGAAACCGATTGCCCCTACATGACTCCCGTGCCTCACCGCGGTGAGAGGAACGACCCGACCTTCCTGCCCTTTGTTGCGGCTAAGCTTGCCGAGATAAAGGTCTTGCCAGTCGAGGAGATAGTCGAAACGACGTTTGCTAACGGCTGCCGTGTGCTGCGCGTGCCGAGCACGGCAGCGGCTTTGGCGGAATGATATGAGTTACTACTGATTTTAATATAATGTTTTAGTATAAATCAAAGAGGATGCCGCGTTAATGCAGCATCCCCTTTATATGCTTTTATATCGAGCAAGCCGTAAGCCGAGTTCTGTTTATGTGACCATCTATCTCGACCGTATGTTGCCACACGGCTCCAGCGATTACGGGGAGCGTGACGGACAGCCATTAAATGCTCCCATTTCAATCTTGCTCCGGGTGGGGTTTACAGGGACGCGGCGCGTCACCGCACCGCCGGTGGGCTCTTACCCCACCTTTCCATCCTTACCATGCAAAGCATGGCGGTTTATTTCTGTTGCACTTTCCTTAAAGTCGCCTTCACCGGACGTTATCCGGCACCCTTGTCCTATGGAGCTCGGACTTTCCTCACCGCGAATGCTCACGGCGCGGTCACTTGTCTTACTCGATAAAAAGCTTTAAAGCAAAATCATCAGCAGAGTATCCTGCCGCAGTTTTCGCACTCAACAATGCCGTTGCCCTGCGCCACGTTCCTTACGACGTTCTTAGGCAGCGACATGCCGCAGCCGCCGCAGCGGTCGCCGTTCAGCCTTGCGAGAGGCAGAGCGTGCTTCTTTTTGACGGTCTTATACCGTTTTAAAAGGTCGGGCGAAAGCTGAAGACCGACCCTCTCGACCTCCTTCTTGGCGGAGTCGATAACGGGCTTGCGCTCGTTCATCTCCGTCTCGCAGACGGCCTTTGCGGTCTCATACTCCTTATTGGCCTTCCTGCCGCGGGACAGAGTCTTGTTGATCTCCTCAGTAGTGGAGGTTATCCAAGCGAGGGTATCGGCAAGGCGCTTTTTGAGGGAATTGACCTTTTCGAGCAGAGCCTCTATGGACTTGCGGGACTCGGTAAGCTCCTCCGCGGTGCACTCCTCATCGTTCATCATGATATCGAGCTCGCCCTGTTCAAGGTCGTAATCATTGAGCAGAGTTTCGAGCTTTTTGGTGAGCTCGTCATACTCCGCTGTTTTGGCGGCGACGCCCTCACGGTAGCCAACCAGCTTGTTCTCCTGCGCTTTGAGGAAGGTGCGAAGCTTTTTATACTCCTGCCTGGCAGGGGTATCCTCCAGCTCCTTTTGCAGCTTTTCAAGCTGCGTCTCAGCTTCCTGATACTTCCAGAGAATTTCCAACTGTGTCATATTCATAACCTCCTATGGGGTACTTTACAGATGCTTTACAGCGAGCGCAGCGGCGTGCCTGCTCTTGAAAGCAGATACTCCACCCCGCTCGTGCGGAGCCGCAGCTTTGCGATGAGCGGAGGCAGCACGACCGCCTCGGTCTCATAATGTCCCGCGACGATGACGTTGACTCCCGCGAACGCAGCCTCGATCGCCTGATTATGCTTGCACTCGCCCGTGACGAGCACGTCCGCGCCGAGCTCTTTGGCAAGCGGATACTCCGATCCGCCGGAGCCGCCGCAGACCATTACCCTTTTGATCGTGCGCTCCTGTCCTGCAAGGCGCACCTTTGTGCCGAGCACCTGCTCAACCTTCGCGGCAAAAGCCGTGAATGAAGTCGCCTCTGCAAGCTCGCCCACGCGGCAAAGCCCCTCGGGCGGGACCGGACGCTCGTTCAAAACGCCGAGCACACGGCAAAGCGTGGTATTGACGCCGCCCTCCGCGCTGTCAAGATTGGTGTGCGCGGCAAACATTCCGACGCCGTGCTTTATAAGCCTATAAACCGGCGCGGTCACGGGATCGTCCGGCGCGAGCTTTTTGACGGGCGAGAACAGCAGCGGATGATGGGTGAGCACCAGATCGCAGCCAAGCGCCTTTGCCTCGTCGGCGACCTCGACCGTACAGTCGAGCGCGACGAGCACACGGGTTATATCCTCCCCCTCCATGCCGACTATGAGACCTGAATTATCGTAGGAGAGCGCAAGCTCCTGCGGCGCTATCTCCTCCATTACGGCGAAAAAATCATTTTTGTTCAATATAATCAAACCTCCTGAGTAAACGCTGATTAATTCAGGTTTTTGTTATGCAGCGGAGCTGTACCTGACAGCAGGGACGGTTCTTATTGTCAGAAAAACCCTTTCGTTCATTGCAAAAACACGACTGCCTGACAAAAGAACCGTCCCTCTGTCAGATCGATACTTCGCCGCAAAACGAATTAATCAGCGTTTACCTGACGGGAGAAGCCGCCAAGCTCCGTCAGATGCCCTATGAGCTTATCGACAGCGGCAAGCTCCGAAACGAGCTTTTGCGGTCTTGTGCCGGAAGCCTCGGCGATCTCAAGCTGTGAGGCATATACTCCGCGGAACCTTGTGAGTAAAGTAAACAGCGCCTCGTCGTACCTGTCACACATAAGCCAGCCAAAGCGGTAATACCCCTTGGGGAACCAAGCCGGCACTTCATCGCGCCCGCCGTATCTCGCGGCAATTATCTGGTAGAAACGTCCGTCGTCGCACACAACCCTCTCATCGACAAAGGTGTAGCCTGCTTCCAGCAGAAAGCGCCGCAGCTCCTCCTCCCCGCGCATGGGCTGCATGACTATGAGCGATGCGCCCTCGGCAACGGCTGAGCCTGATGAAAGAATTTGCGCTATCAGCTCACCGCCCATGCCGCAAAGGGCAAGCTTGTAATCGCCCTTGGGCGCAAAGCCGGAAAGCCCGTCTGCGACGGCGAGGCTGACGCTGTCCATCTGCCCCTTCGCCTCAAAACTTCGCTCAGCCTTGGCGACGGACACGGGGCTGAGGTCTGTGGCGTAGATGTGCTTTGCAGCCCCGGAAGCGAGCAGCGCGGACGCGAGATAGCCGTGATCGCAGCCGACGTCCCAAACGGAGTCGGCATAGCCAAGCATATCCTTGACGTTCGACAGCCTTTCGCTCAATACGGGTGCATGGCGCAAATTTCCACTCATACAGCATATTATAACCGCAAACCCTCGATAAGTCAACAGCGGCGGGAAAAAGCAGGTATAAACGGGCATTAAGCGACCCCCGCGCCAATGGCGAAGGGGTCGTACAGGCGCCTTTCGGTGCTCGTCACTCTAAATCGGTTTCGGCTTTTTCGAGCGGCTCGGCGGGAGCTTCGTCCTTTGCCTCAAGCTTCTTTTTGAGCTTCTTCTCCTGCCTCCTTCGCTTGGCGTGCTTTTTATCGCGCTTTTTAAGATCCTCCGTTTTGATGACCTGATAATTTGTAACGTGTACGCCCTGACTCTCTACAAGCACCGTCGTCTCGGCTCTTGCCTTTGCCTTGCCCGAGTCGGACGTAAGGTATATCTCCACCTCTTTATCGGGCGGCAGCTCGCTTACGATATTATTGAATGCAGGCGCGGGATAACCGCCCCATACGGGGCAGACGATAATAATTCTGTCGAACTCCTCGATATCGACGGCAATGGGCTCTATGTAGACGAAGCGCCTTGCCCTCGCCTGCGCGGGACCGAAGAGATAAGCGTTGGGCATTGACCTGCGGCGCTGCTCACGAACCTCGTAAAGCTCGGCGTTCTCCTCCCTCGATATGCGGGTCGCCTCGTATCTCGACCTGCCGGTGAGCGAATAATACATGACAAGAGTTAACATCTTTTTCTCCTTGAAAATGCTTTGGCAAAGCGGTTTAAAGGGATGCAAAGCCCAGCGAAATGCAGAGCTGCGCAAGGATATAGGTCGCCATTACGGCGGCGTTCACAGTGCTGCTGCGCCTTTTGGTCTTGCGGAACATACGGCAGGCAAGCAGGAAATCCGATATTATAAAAAGCACTCCACCGACAGCGGTATAGGCGGATGCAATATCGCGCCTGCCGAAGAAGCCGCAGAGCATGGTGCAAGCCATACCGCCTATCGCGGCGACGTACACGGCGCATGGTATGCGAAGCTTTTTGAAGATGCTTTTGTAGAGGAAGGCATAAACTCCGCAGCAGCCTGCGAGCATAAAAACGCATATCGCGGCAAGCGCCGGGGCAGCGTGCGGGCGGGCAAGCGCCGAGGCAGGCAAGCCTGCCGAGATTGCCGATGCAACGTATGAGATATGCCCTAAAAGGAAAGCCGCCATGCCGAGCATAAAGAAGGCTTTGCTTTTATTCGCGAGCATTAAGAAGACGTCCCCGAGCCATCCGAAAACGAGAGCCGCTATAACGAAGGGATGCGCCGTGCCGCACATGACAAGGTGCAGGAGTATTAAGGCGGGCATGAGCACCGGCTTAGTTGCGTAGCGCAGCACGTAGTTATCAAGCATACAGGCAATAACATGCGCAAGCGATATGGCGCATATTATCGCCGCAACTGCGAAAAACAGTATTCCCGTGTACGTACCGCCGGTGTAAAGCTCCATAGTCTAAAAAACAACGATCACTGCTTACGCATCGCTTACTTCTCAATCGTATCGGCTGTCCTTATCGCGGCGCTCCATCTGACGTTTTGCGTCCCGCTCCGCGATATCGTGCCGCTTGTCGTAAAGCTTTTTACCCTTTGCGACGGCGAGCGCGAGCTTTACCCTGCCGTCCTTCAAATAGAGCTCAAGCGGGATAAGGCTGTAACCGTCCGCCTGCGAGAGGGCGGCAAGCTTTAAAATCTCCCTCTTATGAAGGAGGAGCTTGCGCTCCCTGAATGGATCGCGGTTGAATATATTGCCCTGCTCGTATGGGCTGACGTGCATGCCGACGACGAACGCCTCGCCGTTTTTTACCTTGGCGTAGGAGTCCTTTATATTGACCTTGCCCGCCCGAATGGACTTGACCTCCGTACCGACAAGCGCTATGCCGCACTCATAGGTGTCCTCGATAAAATAATCGTGGCGCGCCTTGCGATTTTCCGCCAATGAGCGGCGTCCTTTTTTTATCGGCATAATGCACCTCCGCTTGAATAAGAAAATACACAGCGCTCATTATTTATAGCAGGAGCGCTGTGCATGGATACCGTGTCAATAGCACCGCCGAACGATGCTTAAAATCAGAAGATGCTGCGAACCGCGTTGAGCATGGTATCGGCAGACTCCGCAGGGGTAGCGAGCTTTGTAAACCAGGGCATGAGGACCATGAGTATGGCAAGCACAGCAACGACGATGCCGAGGATAACGGTGATCTTCTGAAGCTGCCTCTCACGGCTGGCCTTTTTGCCGCGAGTGGTGAGCGAGGTGGTATCGGAGCCGAAAGCACTGCCGAGACCGGAGCTGTTGGACTCCTGCATAAGGACGACTATAACGAGCAGTACGGCCGCGATGAGCAGGAGAATGTTGATGATGTTTTGCAGAATATCCATAATTATTTCCTTCCTAAAAATCACTGCGAACGGTATTATACCACGCCCGTTCGGTTTATGCAAGCAAATTTTGCGTTTTTTGTACGGTCAAAGCGGTATATTTTAATTAAATCCCGCTCACTGCTCCTCGGCATTACGGACGAGCAGAGAGCTGCCCTGCATCTCGGCAGGCTGAGGAAGACCCATAAGCATGAGAAGCGTAGGCGCAAGATCGCAAAGCCTGCCGCCTTCACGGAAGGAATACTCCGCCGCGTCCTCCCCGACGTACACAACGGGCACGGGGTTGGTGGTGTGCGCCGTCATGCGCTCGCCGTTAAGCTCCATCAGCTCGCAGTTGCCGTGATCGGCGGTGATGATACATCTGCCGCCGCAGCGCAATATGGTATCGACGAGCCTGCCAACGCAGTCGTCAACAGCATGAACGGCGGCGACCGCCGCCTCCATAATGCCGGTGTGACCGACCATATCGCAGTTCGCGAAGTTGAGGATGATGACGTCATACTTGCCGCTCTTGATGGCTTCGACGCACTTTTCGGTGACTTCGTACGCGCTCATATGGGGCTGCATATCGTAGGTCGCGACAGCGGGGGACTTGACGAGGATGCGATCCTCGCCCTCATACTGCTTCTCAACGCCGCCGTTGAAGAAGAAGGTAACGTGAGCGTATTTCTCGGTCTCGGCGATCCTGAGCTGGGTCAAGCCGTTCTTAGAGAGATATTCGCCGAGGGTGTTGACCAGGGTCTGCGGCTTGAAAGCGATCTCGACGTTCGGCATCGTCGCGTCATACTGGGTCATACAGACATAGCAGACGGGGAAGAAGCCGTTTCTGCGCTCAAAGCCGCTGAAATCGGGATCGACAAAGGTGCGGGTAATCTCGCGCGCTCTGTCGGGACGGAAGTTGTAGAAGATCACGCTGTCGTTCGCCTTGACGGTATCGCCGCCCGCGATGACGGAGGGCAGCATGAACTCGTCGGTCACTCCGTTATCATAGGAGTGTTGAACGGCTTCAACAGGGTCAACTTCGTTGACGCCCTCGCCGTAGACGATCGCGGAGTACGCCTTTTCGACGCGCTCCCAGCGATTATCTCTGTCCATCGCGTAGTAACGACCGCTGATGGTAGCGATCTTACCTACGCCGATCTCTTTGCACTTTTCGACAGCTTCAGCGACATATTCCTTCGCGCTGGAGGGCGGTACGTCACGACCGTCGAGGAAAGCGTGGATGTAGACCTTTTCGAGACCCTTGCGCTTTGCAAGCTCCAGAATACCGTACATGTGAGTGTTGTGGCTGTGAACGCCGCCGGGGGACAGCAGACCGAACAGATGCAGGGAGCTGTCGTTCTTGATGGCGTTGTCAACAGCCTTGTTCATCGCCTCGTTCTCGAAGAAGTCGCCGTCCTCGATAGACTTGGTGATGCGGGTGAGCTCCTGGTAGACGATACGACCCGCGCCCATGTTGGTGTGGCCGACCTCGCTGTTACCCATCTGACCGTGGGGCAGACCGACGTCCAGACCCGACGCGCCGATCATGGTAACAGGATTTTGGAAGAACAGCCGGTCAAGGTGCGGCGTGCGCGCATAGTCAATGGCGTTGCCGTACTTGGGAGCGATACCGAAGCCGTCCATGATGATTAATGCAAGTGGTTTTTTCATATAATTATCCTCTCTGTGTAAGAGTGAGTGAAGATCCTCTGAATGATCAGAACTCTTCGGGCTTGGTCGCGTCAACGATCGCCGCGAATTTTTCGGCTACGAGAGAAGCGCCGCCGATCAGACCGCCGTCGACGTTGGTTTTTGCCAGCAGTTCAGCCGCGTTCTTGTCGTTCATGGAGCCGCCGTACTGGATAGTGACAGCAGAAGCAACCTCGAGACCGTACTTTGCCTTGAGGCACATACGGATGAATTCGCAGACTTCCTCCGCCTGCTCAGCGGTAGCGGTCTTGCCGGTGCCGATAGCCCATACAGGCTCGTAAGCGATCACGACGTTAGCCATCTCCTCGGGGGTAACTTCCCACAGGTCGAGCTTGATCTGGCGGGCGATGACCTCGTTGGTGATGTCGCACTCACGCTCCCAGAGCAGTTCGCCTACGCAGACAATGGGCTTGAGGCCTGCAGCAAGAGCTGCCTTAGTGCGCTTGTTGACGGTCTCGTCGGTCTCGCCGAAATACTGTCTGCGCTCGGAGTGACCGATCACGACATATTCTACGCCCAGTTCCTTGAGCATACCGGTGCTGATCTCGCCGGTGAAAGCGCCGCTCTCTGCCCAGTGGCAGTTCTCAGCGCCGATTTTGATGTTGGTGTCCTTGGTGACTTCGATCGCGGTTGCGAGGTCTACGTAAGGTACGCAAGCGACAACTTCACAGTTTGCGTCTTTGACGAGGGGGATGATCTCTTCAAGCAGAGCCTTTGCCTCAGAGGGGGTCTTGTTCATCTTCCAGTTGCCGGCGATGATGGGTTTACGCATGGTTATGTCCTCCTACAGTTAACAGTAAACAAAATTCAGCGGAAAGCTTGAAGGGCGGCAGTCCTTCGACTTTCTTCCGCAGAACCGGCTTTGCCGGTTCGAGGATGAAAAATCACGAAGGGCAGCTTGCCGCCCGAGAGGGATTTTTCTTTCCTT